>JAVRPX010000727.1:0-3174 GCA_032161985.1 Mycobacterium sp. | reverse complement strand
CGGTGTTGCTGTCAGACGGCTATGCAGCCGTCAACATCGATCGCGTCGCCAAGCTCGCAGGCACCACCCGCGCGGCGATCTACCGTCGGGCCAAAACGCGAGGCGAACTGGTGGTCGGGCTGCTGGTGAGCCAATTCGGATCCGACCCCGCGCCGAACAGCGGGCAGCTGCGCCGGGATCTGCTGCTACTGCAGGAATTGCAACGCGACTTCTTTTCCCACCCGGTGATCAAGGCAGGGTTAGCAGGCGTACTAAGCGATTTCACCGCTGACGACAATCTCGGCAACGTGTTCTACGAGCGGTTCATGGCCCCGCGCAGGCGTTCGGTCGTGGCGATGTTGGCGCGCGCCGTCGACCGAGGTGAGATCGCACCGGTCAAGCAACCGGACATCGTGTCGGACCTGCTGACCGGCCCGCTGCTGTTGCGCGCGGTGCTGCCCACCGTCGGTCCGATGGACGACGCACTCCTGGCGGCGACCGTCGAGGCCGCCATGAACGCGTGCGAATGACGAGCGCTCGGCGGCCAATCAGTAGACGTCCAGGACCTCTACTTCGGTGTTGGCATTGAGCGTCTCGCCTCGTGCCTGGTACTGGGGAAGAGCTGTGAACGCGGAAACTACACTCGGCCCATGACCGCGAGCACGCGGGTCGACGAGTTCGAGGAGCTACGGCCACACCTCCTCTCCGTTGCCTACCGACTCACCGGCACCGTCGCCGACGCCGAGGACGCTGTGCAGGATGCGTGGCTGCGGTGGGACCGCACGGCCGAATCCATCACCGATCTGCGGGCGTGGTTGACGACGGTGGTCAGCAGGCTGAGCCTGGACCGGCTGCGCTCAGCGGCCAAGCGCCGCGAGACCTATGTCGGCGAATGGCTCCCCGAACCGGTGGTGACGGGGTTCGACGGCAGCGATCCACTCGCCGCGGTGGTCGCCGCCGACGACGCCCGGTTCGCGGCGATGGTGGTCCTGGAGCGGCTCAACCCCGATCAGCGGGTCGCGTTCGTGCTGCACGACGGCTTCGCGGTGCCCTTCGGTGAGATCGCCTCGGTGCTCGGTGTCAGCGACGCCTCGGCCCGGCAGCTGGCCACTCGCGCGCGACGGGCCGTCGCGTCGGCTCCGCCGGCAGTGGCCGACGACACTCACAACGAGGTGGCGGGCGCGCTGATGGCGGCGCTTGCCGACGGCGACATGGAAACCGTTGTCCGCCTTCTACATCCGGAGGTCACGTTCACGGGCGATTCCAACCGCAGGGCGCCGACTGCCGCTCGGGTCATCCTCGGCCCGGACAAGGTGGCACGGTTCTTGTTCGGGCTGTCCCGTCGCTACGGTCCAGCGTGGCTGGAAACGAATCAGCTGGCAATGGTCAACGGCCAGCTCGGCAGCTACACCAGCGGGGGACCAGCCCGCGACGGCTATCCGGCGATGACGCCACGTGTGACCGCGATGACGGTGCGCGATGGAAAGGTCTGCGCCATATGGGATGTCGCCAACCCGGACAAGTTCACCGGCTCGCCGCTTGCTCCTCGTCCGTCGCCCACGGAACCCGGCAGGCGTCGCCGGAGTTGAAGCCTTGCTCGGTGATGCCGAGGGCCGAGTACATGCGTGCCCGCATGTTCTCAACTCCGATCTGGTAGGTCAGCTCGATCACGCCCGCGTCGCCGAATCGGCGTTGTAGGTCGGCCACTTGCTCGTCGGTGACGGTGTGCGGGTCAGTCGTCATTGCATCGGCGTAGCGGATGGCGGCACGTTCGTCTTCGGAAAAAAGCGGAGAAGTTGCGTACTCATCCACGTCCTTGAGCCTATCGACGTCGAGCCCGTCGAGGCGCTGCAGCATCGAGCCGAAGTCGACGCACCATGAGCATCCGATCGTGCGGGCGGTCCAGAACACCGCGAGTTCGAGGACGTTCTTCGGCAGCTTCTTCGACGCCGAGCCGAGCATGCTCTCGTGCACGACGTTGGCCAGCATCAGCCGCGGGTGATGGGCGGCGACTGCGAACGGCTCGGGCACCTCGCCGAACCGGCGCTTGGCCACCCGGTAGAACAGCTTCGTAAGCAGCGAGGCCTGCTTCGGGGTGACCGGATCAATGCGGGATGTCTGTGTCATACCCGTTAGACGAGGCAGCCCACCGATGTGTGACAGAGCGGCCACTAGCGCGCGAACATCAGCGCGCGCTTGACCTCTTGGATGGCCTGGGTCACCTGGATGCCACGCGGGCAGGACTCCGTGCAGTTGAACGTGGTCCGGCAGCGCCAGACACCGTCGACCTCATTGAGGATGTCCAACCGCTCGGCGGCACCCTCGTCGCGGCTGTCGAAGATGAACCGGTGCGCGTTGACGATTGCGGCAGGCCCGAAATAGCTGCCCTCGCTCCAGTACACGGGGCAGCTGGTGGTGCAGCACGCGCACAGGATGCACTTGGTGGTGTCGTCGTAGCGGGCCCGGTCGGTCTGGCTCTGAATCCGTTCCCGTGTGGGGGGGTTGCCGCTGGTCATCAGGAACGGCTTGATCGCGCGGTAGGCGTCGAAGAACGGCTCCATGTCGACGACGAGGTCTTTTTCCACGGGCAGCCCGCGGATCGGCTCAATCGTGATGGTGAGTTGTTTGCCCGGCTTCTTCGGGAGCAGATCGCGCATCAGTACCTTGCAGGCCAGCCGGTTGACGCCGTTGATGCGCATCGCGTCGGAGCCGCACACCCCGTGCGCGCAGGAGCGCCGGAACGTCAGCGTGCCGTCCAGGTACCACTTGACGTAGTGCAGCAGGTTGAGCAGTCGGTCGGTGGGCAAGCACGGGACACGGAAGCTCTGCCAGCCCCCTGAATCGGCATGAGCGTCGGGATCTTCAGGGTTGAAGCGGGCGATCTTCAGCGTCACTATCACCGCGCCCTCGGGGTTAGGGGGTAGCGGCGGGTCGACGGGTTCAATGACCTCGGCGGCGGGTCCTGGATCAGTCATCAGTACTTCCGCTCCATCGGCTCGTAACGAGTTTGCACCACCGGCTTGTAGTCCAACCTGATATCGGACAGCAGGTCGGCGCCCTCCTTAAAGGCCATGGTGTGGCGCATGTAGTTGGTGTCGTCACGGTTGGGGTAGTCCTCGCGGGCATGACCGCCGCGGGACTCCTTGCGGTTCAGCGCGCCGACGACGGTCACCTCGGCCAACTCCAGCAAGAAGC
>JAVRPX010000726.1:0-4899 GCA_032161985.1 Mycobacterium sp. | reverse complement strand
CGCGTGGCGCGTCGTCTCGTTGAGATACGGAGCGATGCTGAGCATGATCCCGACGCCGTCAAGGGCTCGGTCGTGCCGGTCGCCGTCGGGTGCGGACAGCACCGGATTTCCGGCGATCGTGATCATCGCCTTGATCTGTCCATCGCCTGCGGTGTCGATTTCCTCGGCCAGCGCAGCGGCCGGCAGTTCGGAGAGTGCTTCGGGGTAACCCGAGACGCGGCTGTGCCACCGCCCGGTCTTGAACCCGCGCCCCGGCTTCGGTGGCCGCGGCGCGGGCATCGCTGCGCCAAGCGGGAACATCGCCCCGCCAGGGCGGTCGAGGTTTCCAGTAAGGATGTTGATGACGTCGACGAGCCAGCTGCCGAGCGTTCCGAATTCGACTGTGGAGGTGCCGATTCGGCCGTACACCGCTGCCGTCGGCGCGGCGGCGAGCTCGCGGGCGAGGTCACGGATCTCGTCGGCGGCCACGCCGCAATGGACGGCGACGGTCTCCGGCGAGAAATCGGCGGCAAGGGCGCGGACCTCGTCGACACCCTTGACGTAGGGGGCCACTCCCCCGAGATCGACGAGGGCTTCGTCGAACAGCACATGCACGACGGCCAACAGCAGCGCAGCATCGGTGCCTGGGCGGGGAGCGAGGTGACGGTCGGCGAGTTCGGCCGTGCGGGTGCGGGCCGGGTCGATGACGACGAGCCGACCGCCCCGCTTGCGCAGCGCCCGCAGCTTGCCTGGAAAGTCCGCGGCGGTCGCCAGACTGCCATTGGAGACAAGGGGATTCGCGCCAATGATGACCAGGTAGTCAGTGCGGTCAAGATCGGGAACCGTGAAAGCGACGGGGCTGCCGAACATGAGACCGAGGGCGACGTGCTTGGGCATCTGGTCCAGCGTGCTCGCGCTGAACACCTGATGGGTGCCGAGCCCGCGGATGATCACGGGGGGATACAGGGCGCCTGCAACCGTATGCGCGTTCGGGTTGCCAAGATAAACGCCCACCGACGTCCCGCCGTGCTCGCGGATCACTCCACCAAGCCGTTCGGCGATCACGGCGTATGCCTCGTCCCAGGAGGCCTCGGTCAGCATGCCGGCGCGCCGGACCAACGGTTGCGCCAGCCGGTCGGGATCGTTGTCCAGTTCGCCGAAGCTGGCGCCCTTCGGGCAGATGAACCCGTGGCTGAACACGTCGTCACGGTCGCCGCGGGCGCCGGTCACCCGGCCATTATCGATGGTGAGCGTCAGGCCGCAGGTGGCCTCGCACAGTGGGCAGATCCGGAGGGCACTGGTGGGCATGCCTTCATCCTGCGCCGTTTACTCCTGCTCGTACACCTTGGGGTCGAGCGTGCCGATGTAGGGCAGGTCGCGGTAGCGCTCGGCGTAGTCAAGGCCGTAGCCGACGACGAACTCGTTGGGGATGTCGAACCCGACATAGGCGATCTCGACGTCGTCGCGCACCGCGTCAGGTTTGCGCATCAGCGTGCACACCCGAAGCGACCGCGGATGCCGCGTCGCGAGGTTGCGTAGCAGCCAGGACAGCGTCAGCCCGGAGTCGACGATGTCCTCGACGATCAGCACGTCGCGGTCGTTGATGTCGCGGTCGAGGTCCTTGAGGATGCGCACCACGCCCGACGACGAAGTCGACGACCCATAGGAGCTGACCGCCATGAACTCGAGCTGTGTCGGCAGCGGGATGGCGCGGGCGAGGTCGGTGACGAAGAAAACCGCGCCCTTCAGCACGGTCACAAGCAGCAGGTCCTGGCCGTTGGCATCGATGGTCTCGCGGTAGTCCTTGCCGATCTGCGCTCCGAGCTCGGCCACCTTCGTCTGGATCGTCTCCGACGAGAGCAGCACCGACTTGATGTCGCCGGGGTATTGCTCGGCAGCGTGCTCGGACACGACCACAGCGTGCCACACTCTCAGACCGGCTCGATGTTCAGCGTCAGCATCCCGTCGCGGCGGCCTGCGATCAGTCGCTGGCTGCGCAGCGGCGACCCGACGGCCACGCCGCCCTGACCCCGCCACGCCGTGACCAGGGTGTCCACCCCGCGGATCTGCTTGTCGGTCAGCCCGCTGGCCCCACCTGCGAGCAGCCAGCCGCGAATCACTCTGCGCCGGACCGCCTCCGGCAGCGCCGCCAACCGGCCGGTGTCGAGCGCAGGACCGGCGCCAATCTCGGCCAGCGCGTGGGCGGCCAGCTCATCGAGTGTGTCGGTATCTTCGCGCAGCGCGGTCGCGGTGCGCGCGAGCGCTTCGGCGACCCCGCCACCGAGCACCTCCTCCAGCAGCGGCAGCACCTCGTTGCGCAGCCGGGTGCGGGTAAACCGGCGATCGGCGTTGTGCGGGTCCTGCCACGGCGTGAGGCCCAACTCGGCGCATGCGGCGTGGGTGTGCGCGCGACGGATGCCCAGCAGCGGGCGATACCACGGCGGATCGCACGGCCGCATGCCTGCGATCGACCGTGAGCCCGATCCACGGCCCAACCCGAGCAGCACCGTCTCGGCCTGGTCGTCGAGGGTGTGGGCAAGCAGCACCGGGGCGTCGCGGCGGGCGTCGTCCAACGCGCGGTAGCGGGCGGTGCGGGCGGCCGCCTCGGGCCCGCCCGCTGTGCCGACGTCGACGCAAAGGACTTGGGCGTCAACGCATCCCAACGACAACGCCTGCTCCCGCGCTGTCGCCGCCACCCGTCCCGAGTCGCTCTGCAGCCGGTGGTCGACGATCAGCGCAGTGGTCGGCTTGCACGCGGCCGCGACGGCAGTCAGCGCCAGCGAATCCGCGCCGCCGGACAGTGCGACACACCAGCGTTCGTCGTCGGAGGCGTGGTCGCTGACGAATGCGGCGACTGCCGCCTTCAGCGCCGCTACAGCACCCTGTCGATCCATCGTTGCGGCTCATCGATTTCTGTTGGCAGCGGCAGGGTTTCGGCACTGGACCAGACGGTATTGAACCTGGCCATCCCGACGCGGCCGACGACATGGTCGACGAACGCCTTGCCACGGGTGTACTGGCTGAGCTTGGCGTCGAACCCAAGCAGCGCCCGCACGATGCGCTGCAGAGGCGGTTGCTTGCTCTGGCGGCGGTCATCGAACCGGCGCCGAATGGTCGTCACGGACGGCACCACCGCGGGACCCACTGCGTCCATCACGTGGTCGGCGTGGCCCTCCAAGAGCGTGCCCAGCACCAGCAACTGATCCAGCGCGCGCCGCTGCGGTTCGGACTGCACGGCCCGCAGCACTCCGAGCACGCCGCTCGAATTTGGTTCCGGCGCAACACCGTCGCGTCTGTTGCGGACCAGTTCCGCCAGCCGCCCGACCACCTCGGTGACATTCTCGCCTGCGTCCTCGGTGAGCACCGCGAGCGACTGCGACATGTGCTCGGCCAACCAAGGATTGGCCCGGAACTGCACCCGGTGGGTGACCTCATGCAGGCACACCCACAGCCGAAAGTCGGCTGGCAGCACCCGCAACTGGCGCTCGACGGCGATCACATTCGGGTAGACCAGCAGCAGTTCGCCGCCGTTCGGCCCGAACGGGTCGTACTGGCCCAGAATGCCCGACGACACGAACGCGAGCACGGCGCCGGTCTGCGCACCGGTGATGCGGCCCGCGATCGGGTGCGGCGTAGCCGCGGCCTTATCAGAGCCGTGTGAACCGCCGGTCATCACTCGCATGGATTGCGTTGCAGCGCGGATCCATTCGACGCGGTCGACGATGCGGGCCTCGGGAATCTCGCCGCCCTCATTGAGACCGGTCACCTCGCGCACCGGCAGCTCGGCGTTGCGCGATGCGTCCGTCAGCTGCTCGATGACCTGACTGCGGGTGTAGTCGGTGGCCGCGGGGCCGGGCCGGACGAGTTTGGCGCCGACGGTGGCCGCGAACTGCCAGTCGACGGCGCGCCCGACGGTGAGCCCGGACTTGGTGGCTGGGCTCATGTCTCGACTCCCGCTCGCTCCGGTCCTCGCTCGTCCCTCGCTGCGATCCTCACTCGCGGTCGTCTTCGGGTGCTCATGTGCTGCACCCGCACGACCGCAGCACGGCGGCCAGCGCGTCGATCGCCGTGCGGCCCGTCGGCCCGGCGTTGTTGGAGATGAATGCGAAAGTGAGCACCCGTCCACTCGCGTCGGTGACGATCCCGGCCAACGAATTGGTTCCTGTCAACGAACCGGTCTTGGCCCGCAGGTATCCCGCCGCGGCGCGGCCTGCGTCGGTGTCGAGGTAGCGGTTGGACAGAGTGCCGCTGCCGCCCGCGATCGGCAGCAGATCCAGCAGCGGCCTCAGCTTGGGCTGGTCGGTTCCTGCGGCGGCGTTCACCACCCCGTCCAGAGTCTCCGCCGTCAGCCGGTCGTCGACGGACAGCCCGCTGGAGTCGAGCAGTCGCGCGCCGCCGGTGTCGATCTTGCCCTTGTCGAGCTGGCTGAGCACCGCCTGCACGCCGCCGTCGAAACTCTGCGGCCGGTTCTGCTCGGCGGCGACCTCGCGACCGATCGACTCGGCCATCACATTGTCGGACTCGTTCATCATCTGGCGCAGCCGCTCGATCAGCGGCGGCGATTGCACGGATGCGATCTCCTGGCCGCCGGGCAACCCTGTGGGCAGCACCGTGACCCTGGCGGGGTCCACCTTCAGCGCGACGGCCAGGGCACGGCCTGCATCAAGGGCGGGTGTGGTCGACCGCCGCGATTCGACGCTCACCGGCTGGGTGCGGCCGCCGTCGAGCATCACCGCTTCCATCGGCGCGATGTCGCCGCCGTCGATGTCGGCCGGATCCCAGCCGGGCGCCATGGGCGGTCCGCTGTAGGCGCTGACGTCGACCTGCACCGTTGTCGCCGCAATGCCGCTGCGGCGCACCTGGTCGGCCAGGTCACTGATCCGCGCCGCGCCCTTGTACCAGGTGTCCTGGCCAGCAGGC
>JAVRPX010000725.1:0-4404 GCA_032161985.1 Mycobacterium sp. | reverse complement strand
AATGGTGTTGACACATGGTGTTTGCTGAGGCGAGTGGTGCTGCGATGACGACAAGCACGACCGAGTCGGACACGGATGGCTGAGATTTGACGGAGCTGTTCGAGATCTTGCGTCGCTCACTGAGGCGTGGGCGGGCAAGCACGACGTCGAGGCGGGTCTGCTACCGTCGGCGGCCCCTCGCGATCCAGTCGCGGGCGTGGCGCGCTACTACCGAAGTTGGCGGTGCCGCCGCGGCGGCCGCAATCCAAGACGAACATGTGATGCGGCAAAAGTAAGCGCACGAGCCGGTGTGCGCGTCGCTTGTTCCTCCGCGCGCAACATTCGCGCACTACCAAGCTCTCATTCGCCTCCGCCACGAATTGCCCATCCTGGTGGACGGCGACTTCACGCCGCTGATGGCGGAGGACCCGCAGATCTGGACGTACACCAGAACCACTCTGAACAGGAAACTCCTCGTGATCGCCAACTGCGGACGCGATCCTCTGCTCGGCAACCGGACCGACACCCCGGCCACGTCGACGTCAACGTCTCTGGACTTGGCCGGCTGGGACGCGCGTATCGACTCCGTTGGCCGGGTATAGACGCTGGTAACTGCTTAAGTGAGAAGGTCCCATGTCACACAGTCGTCGCATACCCGCCTTCTTGCACAACAACGGCTTGCTGCTGGCCTGCCTGGGATTGTTCGCGGTGTTCTTCGTCGGCATGGTGGTGTCTGGCGCGGCGACCTATAACCAGGAGCAGCAGGAGCACGGCTCACACGAGCAGGTGTCGGTATTGACGTACCTGACGACCGGCGACTTCGTGGAAGCGACCTTTGAGAACTGGGAGTCCGAGTTCCTGCAGATGGGTATGTACGTGGTGTTGACCGCGTTCTTGTATCAAAAAGGATCGTCCGAGTCGAAGCCGATGAATGAGCCTGCTCCACAGGATCAGGACCCCCGCGACGTGCAGCCGAACCAGCACTCGCCGTGGCCGATCCGCGAAGGTGGTCCGGTTCTCGTCCTGTACGAACACTCTTTGGCCATAGCATTTTTCGTGTTGTTCTTCGCCTCCTGGGCGCTGCACGCCATGGGCGGCGCGACGGCGTTCAACGAAGACCAGTTGCAGCATGGGCAGGCCGCCATCTCGGTGTGGCGCTATGCGACCACGTCGCAATTTTGGTTCGAGTCGATGCAGAACTGGCAGAGCGAATTCATCGCAGTCGCAGCGATAGTCGGGTTGTCGATCTTTCTGCGGCAGAGAGGTTCTGCCGAATCCAAGCCGGTTGCTCAGCCAAACCGACAGACAAGCGCATGACGGGCTCCGACTACTGATTGCCCAACAAGTCCGGCCAAAACTCCTAGCGTGGCATCGCGTGCCGACCCTGCGACCGCAGGTTCTCCACCACACGCGCCGACGCAGCTACCAGCGGGCTGTCCCAAATCGCCCCCGTGAGCACAGCGGTTCCCAGAGAAATCAACCCCGAAGCGGCAACGATTGTTTCGCTACTCATGACATCACCTGTACCCGCGCCAGGGATATAAAACACCCGGGGCGCACACAGCGAGCCGTGGAGCACTTCGCCGCGGCCGCGGACGGCTTGGCGGGGTCCGTGAAAAACTTATGAGTGGCCCAGGAGGTTCGGCAGATTTGCAACTGGAGGGGGAACCGCGTGGCATAGCCCAGGGCTGCGCTGCTTTCTCAACGTCAGAGTTGCACCCTGGACCGGCCTAGCGGGGACGACAGCGCAACCAAACATCGACGCCCGCTCCGGTGGTGGTGCCCGATGCACGCCTTCTGCAAACCTGAGTGGCTCGACGCATCATCTGCATGCATCTCCGGGATTGGGGTATCCAATCAGCGAGGCAGTGAAGGACGGCGGTTACCCGTGCACGTACCGACTGCACAACCCGTCGACCCCCAGGAGATTTCACATGCCCGTCCCGCGCAAACCCGACCAAAAAGCTCCCAAACCAGCCAGTCCGACTGGTGTCACGAATGGCCAGAGCCCCGACTCTGATCCACGCGCCCAGTCCGGTGAGTTTCTGACCACGGCCCAAGGTGTGCGCCTGCCTGACACCGACCACTCGCTGAAGGCAGGGGCTCGCGGCCCGACGCTGTTGGAGGACTTCCACCTGCGGGAGAAGATCACCCACTTCGACCACGAGCGCATCCCGGAGCGGGTGGTGCACGCGCGCGGTGCCGCCGCGCACGGTGTATTCGAGTCCTACGGCAACGCGGCGTCGGTGACCAAGGCCGGATTCCTCGGCAAGAAGGGCACGAAAACCGAAGTTTTCACCCGTTTTTCGACTGTGCTCGGCTCTCGAGGCTCCGCCGACACTGTCCGCGACACCCGCGGATTCGCGGTCAAGTTCTACACCGATGACGGCACGTTCGACCTGGTCGGCAACAACATGCCGGTGTTCTTCATTCAAGACGGCATCAAGTTCCCCGACATCATCCACGCCGCCAAGCCGCAACCCGACCGGGAGATCCCGCAGGCGCAGTCCGCCCACGACACGTTCTGGGACTTCGTATCACTGCACACCGAAGCGACGCATCACGTGTTCTGGAATATGAGCGATCGCGGTATCCCCCGCTCGTTCCGGACCATGGAGGGTTTCGGCGTGCACACCTTCCGACTCGTCAACGCCTCCGGCAAGACGAGCCTGGTCAAGTTCCACTGGAAGCCCCTCGCCGGTGTGCACTCCCTGGTGTGGGAAGAGGCGCAGATCGCGGCCGGCTGCGACCCGGACTTCCATCGCCGCGACATGGCAGACGGGATCGAGGGAGGTGCCTTCCTCGAATACGAGTTCGGCATTCAGGTCATGCCCGATGACGGCACCGACAGCTTCGAAGGGATCGACCTGCTCGACCCGACCAAGTTGGTCCCGGAGGAACTCGCCCCCGTGCAACTGGTCGGGAAGCTAACTCTGAACCGCAACCCCACCAACTACTTTGCCGAGACCGAGCAGGTCGCCTTCCACACCGGCAATCTTGTGCCCGGCATCGAAGCGACCAACGACCCGCTCATGCAGGCTCGGCTGTTCTCCTACCTCGACACCCAGATCACCCGCCTCGGCGGCCCGAATTTCGCTCAGCTGCCCATCAATCGGCCTCATTGCCCGGTCAACGACATGCTCCGCGACGGCATGCATCAAACGGCAATTCACACCGGCACAGCGGCATACCATCCCAACAGCATCGACGGAAACGAGCCTCGTCCCGCCGATGACAAGCACGGCGGATACGTGCAGACGCCGCGGGTGATTGAAGGAGAGGCGGTGCGCGCACAACCTGTGTCGTTCGACGACCACTTCTCGCAGGCGACCATGTTCTACCGCAGTCTCAGCCCGATCGAACAAGCCCACGTCGTCGAAGCTTTCACATTTGAGCTGGGCAAGGTCTACGAGCAGGCGATCAAGGAACGCGAACTCCAGGTACTGGCCAACGTCGACACCGACCTGTGCGAGCAGGTGGCCGCCGGTCTCGGTCTGTCCGCCCCGAAAGGCAAACCCGCCAAGAACGTCACCGTCTCGCCCGCATTAGTGCAGATCTTGGCAGAGCCAGGTCCGATCGACGGACGCAAGATCGGGATCATCGCTGATGCGGGCTCCGACCTCGCAGGTGTTTCCAAGTTGGTGAAAGCCACAGCTGCACTTGGTGTTACCGCCTTGGTTGTCGCGCCGGTCGGCGGGGTGCTGAAGGCAGGCCGCCGCACGGTCACTGTCGACCGGACGCTGGCCACGGCGCGGTCGATCGAGTTCGACGCGCTCGTCGTGGCCGGCGGCACCACGCCGACCGGTGACATCAAACTCGTCGTGTTGCTCCAAGAAGCGTTCCGCCACTGCAAGGTGATCGCGGCTTGGGGCGACGGCGACGCCGTACTCAAGTCTGCGCGTATCTCCGGCAAGGACCCTGGCGTCGACGTGGCCGAGGACGTTGACAAGACCTTTACTGCGAATCTGGCTGCGGCGCTGGGTCTGCATCGGGCCTGGGATCGCGCTGCCAAAGTCATGAAATCAGCCGTTCCGCCCGCCGCCCGACCGTCGCTGCGTCAACTCGAGGAAACGACTTCGAAAAGTTAGGACTATGGGAATGACCGTGACTCGGGATATCGCTGCCACGCGGCAGCGAGTGTGGGACGTACTGGCTGACGGATGGACCTACTCGGGATGGGTCGTCGGGAACAGCCGAATCCGCGCTGTCGGCGCCGACTGGCCTGCGCCGGGTGCGCGCATCCTGCATTCCATCGGGACCTGGCCAGCGGTGATCGACGATGAGACCGTTGTCGAGAGTTGCATCACCGGCGAGGAACTCGTGCTGCTGGCGAAGATCAGGCCGGCGGCCGAGGCGCGGATCACGATGCAGCTCAGCGATATTCCCGGCGGATGCCGCGTCGCCATGACCGAGGTCGCCCTGTCG
>JAVRPX010000724.1:0-3700 GCA_032161985.1 Mycobacterium sp. | reverse complement strand
GTCCGTGCAGATCGTCCGCGGCGACGCGACTTCGCTTTCCTACGCCGACGACAGCTTCTCCGGCGTTGCGTGCTTCACGATGCTGCATCACGTCCCGACGATCGAGCTGCAGGATCGGCTGTTCACGGAGGTCGCCCGGGTGCTGCGGCCCGGCGCCCCGCTGGTCGCCAGCGACAGCTTGGCCAGCGACGAGCTGGAGGCCCACCACGAGGGCGACACCTACAATCCCGTCGACCCCGCGTCGTTGCCGTCCAGGCTGGCCACGGCCGGTTTTGAGGACGTCGAGGTGCGCACCAACCCGTTCGGGTGGGCCGTGATCGCGAGGGTCGCGAAAAACTAGTTCCGCAAAAGTGTAAGGAAGGCGCTTGGTCGGCGCTCCTACCTGTATCCGCGGCCCAACCAGGGCAGCGAAACACACCGAGGAACCGGCCATGACCACCACCTACGACACCGACCCGAACACCCAGACGATCGCTGCCGCGTGGGCGTCCAGCAAACTCGGTCAGCCTGAACGCGAAGCCCGCTACGGCTTCGCCACAACGGGTCCGACCGAATCGGTCACCCTGAAGTCGTCACGACAACGCCGGTTTACGAGCCGCCCGCCGACCGGACTCCGGTTGACGACCCCCCCGCTACCGAGCCGCCCCAGGCTACCGAGCCCACGACCGAGGGGATCCCTTCCAAGCCGCCTTCGTCGCCACCCCCGGTGCCAAAAGGATCAACACCGCGGCTGACCCCGACTTCGCGGCCTCAGCCGACAGGGATTGCAGGCATCCCGCGGACCCCATCAACGCCATCGCCGAAGCGAGCGATCAATCCGCCCAACCGATCGCGGGTTCCTGCGCCATCGCGGTAGGACCTACGCCGGGCCCGGCACCAGCCAGTGCCCGGAGAAGGCACGCCAGCCGACAAAGAACAACCGCAGCACCATGAACGCGCTCAGGCCCGACCAGATGCCGAGCAGCCCCCAACCGAACGCCAGCGAGAGCCAGATCAACGGTAGGAACCCGACCAGCGCGCTGATCAACGTGGCATTGCGCATGAACTTCGCGTCGCCCGCGCCGAGCAGCACGCCGTCGAGCGCGAAAACAATTCCGGCGACCGGCAATTGGGCCACCATGAACCACCACGGCACCCCGATCGCGTCGAGCACCGAGCGGTCGTCGGTGAACACGGTCGGGAGCACCGAAGCGCCGACCGCGAAGATCCCGGCCAGCAGCGCGGAGGCCAGGGCCGAGAAGATCGTCACCCGCCACGCGACGGACTTGGCGTGCGCAAGCTGTCCGGCGCCAAGCGCCGCTCCCACCAGCGACTGCGCGGCGATGGCCAGCGAATCAAGCACCAGCGCAAGGAAATTCCACAACTGCAGCACCACCTGGTGTGCGGCAACGGCGGCAGCGCCGAACCGCGCGGCGACCGCGCCCGCCGACACGAAGCAGGCCTGGAACGCCATCGTGCGCAGCAACAGATCGCGACCCATGACGACCTGTGCGCGCAGCACCGCCGGTTGGATACGCAGCGGCACCCGCTCGGCGAACAGCGAGCGCAGGAACAACAGCGCCGCCACCCACTGCCCCACCAGATTGGCGACCGCCGACCCAGCGAGCTCCAGCCTCGGCATGCCGAGCCAGCCGTACACCAGCAGCGGGCACAGCACGGCCGACACCGCGAACCCCGCGACGACGTAGCGCAGCGGCCGTCCGGTGTCCTGCACGCCGCGCATCCAGCCGTTTCCCGCCGCCGAGACCAGAATCGCAGGGACGCCCACGATCGCGATGCGAACCCACGGCAACGCGGCTCCGGTGATGTCGCTACCGGCCGCCAACGCCGACACCAGCGGCACCGCGGCGGCCTGGACGACGATGACGATGAGCGCGCCCAAGCCCAGCGCCAGCCAGGTGGCCTGCACACCTTCCCCGACGGCCGCCGCGCGGTCGCCCGCTCCGAAGAATCGGGCCGAACGTGCTGTGGTGCCGTAGGACAGGAAAGTCATCTGCGAACTGAGCGTGCTGAGAATCAACCCGCCGATGGCCAGGCCGGCCAGTGGCAATACACCCAACCGACCGACGACCGCGATGTCGAAGAGTAGATAGATCGGTTCGGCGGCCAGCACGCCAAGCGCGGGAAAGGCCAATGCGGCGATGCGCCTACCGGTGGCCGGGGCGACCGGCAGATCGCCTTCCGGCTCAGCCAAGAGCGGTATACAGCGCCTGTACGACGTCGTCGGCAGTTCCGATCGCGGAGTAGCCAGCAGCCAGGCGGTGCCCGCCGCCGCCGAAGGCACTCGCAACGGCGGCGAGGTCGTAGGACTTCGCGCGCATCGACACCGACCAATGCCCAGGCTCGATCTCCTTGAACACCGCGGCCACCTCGGCCTGCTGCGTGGTGCGCACGATATCGACGATGCTCTCGACTTCCTCGGGACGCGCTTTGGCCCATTCCTGGTGTCCGACAACGGCATACACCAGACCACGACCACCGGCGGCGTCGGGGCGAAGTTGCGCCGACGACAGTACGCGCGACAACATCGGCAGCCACGCGAACGGATGGGTGTCAAGCAGTGTGCGGCTGATCGAGGCATTGTCCACGCCGAGCTCCAGGAGCCGGGCGGCCAGCCGGTGCGCACGGGCGCTGGCCCATCGGAACGAACCGGTGTCCGTGGTCAGCCCGGCGTACAGGCAGTGCGCGACGCCGACGTCGATCGGCTTGCCCCAGGCGTCGAGCAACTCGGCGACCAACATCGTCGTGGAGTCTGCCGACGGATCGACGTAATTGGCAGTGCCGAACAGCAGGTTGGAGGCGTGGTGGTCGATCACCAGTACCTCGTGGCCTGGTTCGGCGAGCTCACGCAGCGCGCCGAGCCGGTTGATGCTCGGAATGTCGACGGTGACGACCAGGTCGGCGTCACGGCGAATGGCCTCGGGACCAACCAGTAGATGGCCACCCGGCAGTGACTGCAGAGATTCGGGCAGATCGGCGGGCGCGGCGAAACTCACGTCGACCGCCTTGCCTGCGTGGTCGAGCACCAGAGCCAGCGCCAGACCTGCGCCGATGGTGTCGGCGTCGGGATAGACGTGGCAGACGACACTGACGGTGGCGGCAGCGTCGAGCAGATCGGCCGCCTGGCGCGCGTCGACGCGCGTGCCCTCGATTACAGGGGCGTCAGTCATGTTGTGGATCGCGGTCACCGGTGTCCTCAGCGTCAAGCCCGTTGTCTAGGTCCCCGCTCAAACCCTCAGCCCCGCCCCTACGGTACGGGTCTTCCTCGCCCGCGTGCTTGGCACCCTGCCGAACTCTTGCCAAATCCTCATCTGCGGCCCGTGCACGAGCCAGCAGGTCTTCCATCCGGTGTGCCGTGTCGGGAACGGTGTCGCGTTCGAACGCCAGTGTCGGGGTGAACCGCACGCCGAGCGCGGCGCCCACCCTGGTGCGCAGGGTGCCTTTGGCACTTTCCAACGCCGCAGCAACGCCTGCATAGTCCGGCTCGTCCTCGAGACTGTTACCGAACACCGAGTAGTACAGCGTGGCGTCGTGCAGGTCGGCGGTGACCTTAGCGTCGGTGATCGTCACGCCGGCAAGCCGCGGATCCTTGATCTCATACTCGATCGCCGAGGCGACGATGGTCGAGATCCGCTTGGCCAGCCGGCGCGCTCGCGCCGGATCAGCCACTACGCTCTCTGCTCTTCGCCCGTGAGGATCA
>JAVRPX010000723.1:0-4324 GCA_032161985.1 Mycobacterium sp. | reverse complement strand
GCCGTACATCAGCCGGTAGACCCAGGTGACGTTGTCGCGATAAATCGCGTCCCAGTCGGGGTACACCGCGCCCGTCACCGGATGCAGCCCTCCCTTCGAGCGCGATGTCCGCGGCTCTACGGCGCTAGGACGGCGCGCCCCATTTTCGCTCGTGATCACTGGTTGACGTCCCGGAATCGACCTTAGCGGTTGCTGTGAGCGCCTAGACCGCGGCACCGGCGGCGAGGGGCGCAGCTTCGGAGCGACTCATCCTGGCATCAAGCGATAGCGAACCCGCGCCCGCGATGAGCAGGAAGACGCTGCCGCACAGCATCGCGATCTCGAGGCGGCCTTCGTGGAAGAAGTCCCACAATCCACCCTCCTTGGGATACAGCGGAGCGTTGCCCCACAGCAGTGGCGCCTTGGTGATCGTCAGCGCGCCGATCATGTCGACGATCATCGGAATCGTCACCAATCTGGTGAGCAGGCCTACCAGAATCAGCAGGCCACACCCGATCTCGAAGGCACCGTCGAGGTACGCGAGGAACTCCCCGGCGGGAATGCCCGACTTGATGAAGCGGCCGGGCCCGAGCGCGTCCGGGCGGAGGAATTTCAGTACGCCCTCTCCGACGAAGATCAGGCCGACATAGAAGCGGATGAGCACAACCGCACCCGAGCCGCGGGTGGCGGTCAGTTGGGTCAGTGAGATTTCGCGTTGGGTCATGCCAAGAGATAGGGCTGGGGGTTACACGCGCCTGAGCAACTCCGGCGTGCGTTGCTCGGATCGTCCAGAAACACCCTGATCAGGATCTCCGATGGGATACTGACAACGATGGCCCGTACGCCGCAGACGCGCTACGCAAAGGGTCCGGGGGGAGACATCGCCTATCAGGTCGTCGGTGACGGCCCGATGGATTTGGTGGTCGTCCCGGGCTGGACCTCGCACGTGGATCTGATGTGGGCCGATCCGGGCTGGACGCGCTTCAACAACGAACTCGTGTCGTTCGCACGAGTGATCTTTTATGACAAACTCGGCACCGGCCTGTCCGACCCACTCGTCGAACTGCCCACCCTCGAGAGCCGCGCCGATGAACTGCGCGCCGTCGTGGATGCCGTCGGCAGCGACCGGCCGGCATTGTTCGGAGTCTCCGCGGGCGGACCGACCAGCGTGATGTTCGCCGCCACCTACCCGAAGCGCGTCGCCGCCCTGGTTCTGTTCGGGAGCTTCGCAAACGGGTCGCTCGAACCCGACGGTTCGCCCGCTCGGGCGGCGTGGATCGAGCTGATGAACCGCGTTCGGACGTCGGTCGACCACTGGGGCGAGGGCACGACCGTCGATTGGGCGGGTCCCAGTGTCAGCTCCAATGTCAGATTTCGGGAGGCTGTCGGCGCCTTCGAACGGGCGGCGATGAGCCCGCGAATGGCCCTCCTGTCGTGGCAATCCCATCTCCGCATGATCGATGTCCGCGACGTTCTCGCCAGCGTCCATGTCCCGACGCTCGTGCTGCATCGAAAAGACGAGGCGATCCCAATAGAATTCGCGCGCGAACTCGCCACGGGTATCCCAGGCGCGCGGCTCGCGGAACTCGATGGTGTCGACCACTTGTTCAACGTCGGTGATATCACGTCGATCACCGGTGAGGTCGAGGAGTTCCTGACGGGTCACCGGCACCAGCCGCCAGCCGACCGCGTTCTTGCCACGGTGATGTTCACCGACATCGTCGACTCGACGCGGCGCGCAGTCGAACTCGGCGACCGACGCTGGCGTGAGCTGCTCGAGCAGCACGACCAGATCACCTGCGCCGAGGTCGCCCGCTTCCAGGGCCGCGTGGTCAAGAACACCGGCGACGGGTTCCTCGCGACATTCGACGGGCCAACCCGGGCGGTGCGATGCGCGGCCACGCTCGCTGAGCGCATGCCGCAGTTGGGAATTGACGTCCGAAGCGGACTGCACACCGGCGAATGCGAACTACGTGGTGACGACATCGGGGGTATCGCAGTACACATCGGGGCGAGAGTTGCAGCGCTCGCGGGGGCCGGAGAAGTCCTCGTCTCCAACACGGTCAAGGACCTCGTCAACGGATCAGGCATCACCTTCCGAGACCGCGGTACGCACCCACTCAAGGGCCTGCCCGGCGAGTGGAAATTGTTCAGCCCGTCCGGCCAGCAGGACGACCCGGTCGAAAGTCTTCTGGCCGCTTCGCAGGAGATATAGGCCATGGTCGAGCGCATCGCCCGACACCCTCGCGTCGGACGCGCGCTGATGCGGATGGCTCATCGAAACTGATTGCGCCGCAATGAAGTCGAACCTCCAACCTTTATCATGGGCGCGGAACGGGATCGGACGTAACATGCCCCTGGGTCGCGACGTGGTCAGTCCAGCGTGACCCGTCCCATCTACGGAGCTCGTATCGCCGCATCGGATCGGGATACCAATCCGCAGACGGCGATTGGCCGGAACCGACAATGGGCGGCTCGACACACGCGGCAGATGCGGCGGGCTCAAGCAGTGCCACGCCATGGCGCAGCCGGACCGCGCCCGGTAGGTCTAGCCCACGCTGCCCCTGCGCGACCACGGCCCGCTCCATCGCAAGAGTCCCAGTGACCGTGCATGTCCCGGATCGGACCGCTGTCAGCCGGGCCTGGCGCACCACGGCGAGTACTCCGGCCAAGTCGAAGGCGAGGTTCAGCTTCACCTCGATTGTGCCGATCGACGCTCCGTCGACCAACACTTCGATGGTCACAGGGTGGCTGGACTCGATCCGGTGTGTCACCAACGCGACGATCTCCTCTGTCGTTGTCGGCGCGTCTTGAGTACGACGTGCGGCCTCCATAAGCGCCTCGTACCGCTGCCATCCGGCGACGGCCAGATCGAGCAGATTCAACGAGAGAAGGGCGCTTGCCTCGGTGGCGACTTCACGCTCGACCGCAGCTGTGAGGCCGGGGAAGCCGTTGACGAGAGACTTGACCGTGCCGTGCTCGCGGAGCGACTCGGCGAGTGCGTCGATCGGTTCGGCGAGCTCTCCACCGAAGAGGAGCTCTTGCACTGTTGCTGCCTCGATCAGGTCATTCAGCGTGGCTGTGGTCATCATTCACCTCTCTGATAGTCAGGGTGCAAGGTTCGGAATGCGCCGCCAGTCGTACGGCGTGTGTAGCCTCGCCACGTGCGGGTGTCTCGCACACTGTGAAGCCCAAGGGGCCGCCGGGACGCGAGACTGCCTGGACGTGCGCGCCGCGGTGTTGGTTTCGGCTGCGTTGCTCGCGTTGCTTCCGCCGGACGACACGAGCAACCGTCGCGCCAAGGGCCACTGCCGCGATAAGGACTGCCAGCACGATCAGCAGAACATCCGAGGATGAAAGCGGTTCACTGTCCGCCACCAGCTGATAGTCGCCCGGTAGCGGTCCCTCCGCCGGCGCGTCGATGCCTGGGAACTGCTGTGTCTTATGGACCTCGAATTGTCGTTCCCCTGTAGAGGTTTGGGTCCAAACTCCCCATGCTGGCGTCGCATCGTCGAGAAGAACTTTCCGCTCACCCACATTCGGGTCTTCGCCGATGTCGGTGATCTTGCCGACCCGGAACGGCTTGTACCTCACCCCTGAGTAGTCCACGACGACTCGAACGTCTGTGTCGCTGTCCGGCCGAGGGCCACTGACCATACTGGCCACCGCGACTTCCCGGAGTTCACCGACAGTGTTGATCACCATCACCGTGGCGTCGTACACGCCACGGGCCAAATCGATGACAGCGCTTGTCCGCGGCTGGATCGTCAGGATCCGCCGGACGCCCCCTTCGAGGAAGACGATCTGAAGCGGATCGGGCAGCGGATTGGAGATCACCGGTCTGAAGTTGTCGTCTTGCCCGACCCACGTCGGCGGCAACTGCAGCACATTGCGGCTAGCACCGGAATTCGGCGCTGCAACGTCCGGACCCACGTTGACACCCGAGGTCTCCCCGATAGGGAGCATGCCCCTTATGCGGTCAATTTCGCTCTGCGGCGCCGGATCAGGATTCTGGGGGACGGATACCGCAGCCTTTGCGGTGTCGACATCCTGCTGGGATGCCAGCAACCTCTCAGGCTCCACAACCGGGCTCACCTGCACGGGCGACGCGGCGTCGGACGTCTCCGGTGTGGCGCTCGCGGCGGCCGAGCCACTTGTCGTGCTTACGGCCGCCGACGACGCCGTGGTGGACGTTGTGCTCGATGACGAAAAACTGGGTGTCATTTCCGCCGTTGCCGGCAGGGGCTGGGGTGTCAGAACCGGTTCGGTCACAACCGGCGCTATCGTCTCCGGCGGATACTCGGTAGTCGTCGCATACGCCGTTTCGCTCGCTGCATCTGTCGGC
>JAVRPX010000722.1:0-5268 GCA_032161985.1 Mycobacterium sp. | reverse complement strand
CTCATCTGTGCATCGACTCCTCTTACTTCAAGGAGCATGGCGATTTCATCCGCCGTTGCTGCCTGCGCGGGCACTCCCCCAACGCTGGGCCTGATCCAGCAGTGCCGCGGCTCTGATGATTCATCGCTGGTTCGGCAAATCTGTTACACCGTCAAACCGACGGACGCACTATTGACGGAGAGGCTGTTAATCAAGCCCCGCGGATAGGAGGCCCGCGATGTCACTCTGGATACGAATGCTCGGTGCGGGGCTCCTTGCGGTTTCGGTATCGCTTGCCGCTGCGCCCGTCGCGACCGCCGAGCCGGTGTGGCCGGTAGCGGGCGCCGAGTCGGCCAGTGCGACCATCGACGACCTCGAGGCCCAGGGGTATGACGTTCGAATCAACTGGGTGAGCGGCGTCAGTTCGGTGCCGCTGTCGTGGTGCAAGGTCACCGC
Organism: Mycobacterium sp.; assembly: GCA_032161985.1. Lineage (GTDB taxonomy): Bacteria > Actinomycetota > Actinomycetes > Mycobacteriales > Mycobacteriaceae > Mycobacterium. The sequence goes on along the minus strand of JAVRPX010000722.1, from coordinate 4,833 downwards.
GATCCATAACCCAAACCACTCCCCGCCCAGTGAGAACACCTTCGAGACGGTCTACGTCGACGTCTCGTGTCCAAACCCGGATGACGACTGGGGCTGGGGCGGTATCGGCATCGGCTTCTGACCGCGACTCAGATTCTGGTCAACGAGAAAAAGACCGGATGCGAGTAGCCGGGTGCGAGTCCCCATTGACACCCCGTCGCAGCGTTTGTCGTCAGCATGGTGCCCTCTTGCCGTGGTGCATCGACCTTGAAGATAACCGTTCCTGGTGCGACGCCGTCGTTGTTGCACTTGGTCCCGTCCGGGAGGTCCACCTGGAATCTCCAGAGGTCGCCAAACGGATGGGCGTCCGCGCTCCAGCCACTGCTGTCCGCGATGTGGGCGCAATCGGGTCCGCACGGCGTGACGACCCAAGTCGAGCGCAGACCGGGTCCGTTCGGGATGAAGGTGCCGCTGAAATCGTCGGCAGCCCTGGCGGGGTCTGCGAAGCCGACGGCGGCGCCGGCGAAGATGACGGCTGCTGCAGTGCCTGCGGTGACGTTCATGCTGCCTCCCGGTTGCTGGCGGCGATCCCCGTCGGAACGTAGCCCGAACAGTTGGCCTCCGCGCCCGAATTCCATTATTTGCCAGCTGAATCGATCAGTCAGCTCCAATTTTGGCGAGCGCGTTACGAGGCCTGCCCGCCGCGCGCTGCGTCTGCCCGCGCAATAGTATTGAGCCGAGCTAACGGTTGGGTCGTTGAGGTGGTGACGGAAAGCGTGCGGATCGCTTGGTTGACTGGTGTTGCGGCAGTTTCGATGGTGCTGGGCCTCCTGGCCGAGGTGCCGTCCGCATCGGCCGACCCACCGTCCGCAGGGGGCGGCGGGTGCCCTGACGTCGAGGTCATCTTCGCACGCGGCACGACAGAGACTCCCGGCGTCGGCGGAATCGGGCAGGCGTTCGTCGACTCACTGCAATCCCAGTTAGGTCAGAAATCCCTGTGGACCCATGCGGTTGATTACCCAGCCAGTACCGATTGGCCGACCGCTGCTCAAGGGGTGATCGACGCGGCCGACCGGGTCCGCGAAATGGCCGCGAAGTGTCCCAACACGAAGATGGTGCTTGGCGGATACTCCCAAGGGGCGGCCGTAATCGGTTACGTCACGGCGGCCGCGATACCAGCGGGCTACTCGGTGCCGCCCGGCATCACCGGGCCCATGCCACCCGAAGTCGCCAACCATGTCGCCGCGGTTGCGCTCTTCGGAGAGCCATCGAGCAGATTCTTGAACAGGATCGACGCGCCACCGATCACCATCGGCCCCCTCTACGCCGCGAAAACCATCCAGCAGTGCATTCCCGACGACCCGGTCTGCTCCAACGACGGGAGCAACCTAGCCGCGCACGGTGAGTACGTGGCGAACGGCATGGTTGATCAAGCCGCGAATTTCGCCGCGCGCAGTGTCTTGACGCCACCCATACCGCAGCCGTCGGGACCGCCACCGGGACCGCCGCTGTCGGCCGTTTCAGTACCGGCGACGCTTCCCATCGGCGGCTAACTCGGTAACGCGGCAACGACTTTCATCGTTGCCATCTAAACCTGCTTGAGGGTCAGTACCGTACGAGAACATGGCCGATGTGACGTATGCGAAGGACATCACAGGCCTTGTGGTGATCGATCCGTACAACGACTTTATTTCCGAGGGTGGAAAAGTATGGGATCGCCTGAAGGGTGTCGCCGAGGCCAACGCGTGCGTCCCGCACATGTTGGACGTCCTCAATGCCGCGCGACGAGCAGACATTCGCGTCTTTTATGCGCTGCATCGTCGTTACCGGCCCGGCGATTACGAATCCTGGAAGTACATAGCCCCGATTCAGAGGGCGGCGTGGTCGCGCAAGACCTTTGAGTACGGCACATGGGGCGGTGAGCTACGCAGCGAGTTCGAGCCTCAATCGGGCGATGTTGTGGCCCAGGAACATTGGTGCTCCAGCGGTTTCGCCAACACCGATCTCGACCTGCAACTCAAGAAGCACGGCATCCAACGGCTCATCGTCGTCGGCCTCATCGCGCACACCTGCGTAGAGGCAACCGTTCGATTCGCCGCTGAGCTTGGCTACGAGGTCACGATGGTGACGGACGCGACGGCAGACTACTCGGACGAGGAGATGCACGCCGCTCTGGACATCAACATTCCGAATTACGCGACAGCCCTGGTGACGACAGATGAAGTGGTGCAGGCGATCTCTTTAGTTGCTTCAACTAGAGAGTGATGAACACCTGCACTCTCGCACCGTGCCCGTGCAGCTATCGCACCACGCATACGCCCGCGGCAACGCAGCAAAGGCATCCATACATGTTCGCGCGGCGGCATCGATCTCGCGGTGGACGCCTCCGGAAGTGTGTATGCCGTTGATGCTGACCGCAATCGGGTGCTGAAGTTGGCGGCAGGATCGGACACTGCCACGGTACTGCCGTTCACCGGTCTCAATCGTCCTGTACGCGTGGCGGCGGATGCCGCGGGCACCGTCTACGTCGTCGACGCCGGCACCGCAGGGTGCTCAAACTTGCGGCCTCGAAATAGAGAATGGGCCCGCGAGCGGCGTCCCCCGCGTTCGCCGCTCGCGGCCCAGTCTCATGCGGTTGTGCTCTGAACCCTTACGTAGAGGTGATGGAAGCCGGCGATTCCGCCGAACAGGGCCCCGGTCTCGAGCACCGTGATGCTGGTCAACTGGTCCGGGTGCGACGGTTCGGACGGCGGAAGGTTCGCGATCGCATTGGCGAACGCCTCGTCGAAGCGCAGCCTCGACGACATCCCGGTGGCCTCATTGGTGGTGGCGAGCCCGATTGTGGACACCACCTCCGTGAACCGGGCAAGGTCGCGCCCGGACTCCTCGATGTCGACCTGATCCTGGCCGTCGGCGTGGTGGACCGTCACCTTGTGATGGTCTTCGGGGTATACGAACACCTCACCGACGGTGTACGGGGTGATGACGTCCGGCCAGATCCCCGAACGGCTGCGGCGGAGCAGGTTGTACTGCTGCGGGAAGATCCGCAGTGGGCTCGGCTCGATATCCACGTCATAGCCGGGGGTCGGCAGTTCGCCTTTGGCGACGATCAGGATGTAGCGACCGGCGCGGAACGCTCGGATCGTGTCTCGCTGCGCCAGCTGTTCGGCCGTCTCTCGTAATGTGTCAACAGTCATTGTTGTCCCCCTGTCGATTGGCGGTTGACAACGAAAGCATCTCTGCGACGTGGCGGATAAGCACGAGTAGTCGACTACTCGAATTTGGATCCGGCTCTATATCAGTACGGTGGACGCATGCAGTATGTCGACGTCGACGGTGTCGGAAGAGTCAGTCGGATCGGTTTGGGCACGTGGCAGTTCGGCTCGACCGAGTGGGGCTACGGGGACAACTACGCCTCGGGTGCCGCCCGCGACATCGTGCAGCGCGCCCTGGCTTTAGGGGTGACGCTGTTCGATACGGCCGAGGTGTACGGGCTTGGCAAGAGTGAGCGCATCCTGGGCGAGGCACTGGGCGACAAACGCTCCTCGGTTGCGTTGGCCAGCAAGATCTTTCCCATTGCGCCCTTCCCACCGGTGATCAAACAGCGCGAGCGCGCCAGTGCGCGGCGGTTGCAAGTGGACCGCATTCCGCTCTACCAGATCCACCAGTCCAACCCTGTGGTGCCGGATTCGGTGATCATGCCGGGAATGCGCAGCCTGCTCGACAGCGGGGCCATCGGTGCGGCCGGCGTCTCGAATTACTCGCTCGCGCGATGGCAGAAGGCCGACGCTGCGCTCGGGCGGCCGGTCATCAGCAACCAGGTGCAGTTCTCCCTCGCCCGTCCCGCAGCGCTCGAAGATCTGGTGCCGTTCGCCGAGCGCGAGAACCGCATCGTGATCGCGTACAGCCCGCTTGCGCAAGGACTGCTGGGCGGCAAGTACGGCCTCGACAATCGGCCCGGCGGCGTTCGGGCGGCGAACCAGCTGTTCGGCACCGAGAATCTGCGCCGTGTCGAGCCACTGCTGCAGACGCTGCGCGACGTTGCGACCGAAGTCGGCGCCAAGCCGGCGCAAGTCGCGCTGGCATGGCTGATCAGCATGCCGAACGTGGTCGCGATTCCCGGGGCGTCCAGCGTCGAGCAACTCGAGTTCAACGTCGCGGCCGCCGACATCGAACTAAGTGCTCAATCGCGTGACGCGCTCACCAGCGCCGCCCGCGCATTCCGGCCAGTGTCCACCGTTGACTTCTTCAGCGAACGGATCCGGGAGAAGCTCGGTCGGAGGTAGCTGGGCGACGTTCGCAAGCGGTGCAGGTATTCTCTCGTCCGCGGCGCCGGTGCCGCACTTTGCTACGGAGGAGACCAGACATGCGCATCTTCAAGCTGGCCGTGCCCGTCGCGGCTGTTGTCCTCTTCGGCAGCGCCGGTGTCGCCACGGCTGCGCCCAAGGACTACTGCGCCGATCTCAAGGGCGGGAATACGGGGTCGGCGTGCGTTATCCAGATGTCCGACCCGGCCTACAACGTCAACATCAGCTTTCCGACCGGCTACGCCGACCAGAAGTCGGTGGCCGACTACGTCACGCAGGCGCGCGACGGATTTCTCAACGTAGCCAAATCGCCCACCCCCCGCGACATGCCCTACGAGCTGAACATCACCTCGACGAATTACGGCTCGGCGATACCGCCGCGTGGCACGGAGGCCGTGGTGCTCAAGACCTATCAGAACATCGGGGGCGCGCATCCTCAGACGCTGTACAAGGCGTTCAACTGGGACCAGACCTATCGCAAGGCGATCGTCTGGGACCCAGCGGGAGACGACAAGCTAACCCCGCTGTGGCGGGTCGACGATCCGTT
>JAVRPX010000721.1:0-2692 GCA_032161985.1 Mycobacterium sp. | reverse complement strand
GCGAACATGTAGAGCATCAGGCCGGAGCAGTCGAAGCCGACCGTGCCTGCGCCGGAGTCGATTCCGCGGCTGGCACCGGCCGCGTTGCCGCCACCCCACGAGTACGGCGTGCCCCTCACGGCGAGGCCGCGATTGATGACGTACTCGGTGGCCTGCCTGCCGTAGACGCGGGGAATCGCGCCGTTGGTGTAGCCGCTCGGGGTGGGCAGAAGGCCGATCCCCTGCAGGAAGTTTCGGCCCATCTGCTGTGTCACCTGCGTCGACGTCGACGCGTAGCCCAGGATGGTATTGATGATCGCGATCGGATCACCACTGACGAATGCGCTCGGGATCGCAGGCAACGTGGGATCCCATCCGACGTCCCAATTGCCGGTGGCCGCGCTACGCGCGCCGGGTGCTCGGTCCCAGTTGGCCGCGGCGTCTCCGCTGGGGGCCGCGGCGGGTTGAGCGGCAGGCCGGCCGTCCACCGGCGCCGACCAGGTGCGCGCCTCATCGAGCTTGGACTGCGCGGCAGCGCGTTCCGACGTCAACCGGTCCAGCTCCGCCTGCTGGGCTCCAAAGGTCTTCTGCGCCTGCGTCAGCGCGGAAACCGCCGTCTGCTGGCTGGCCTCCGCGTCCGCGACGGCCGTATCGGCGTTCCGCTTGGCCAGCCGCGCGGCTGATTCCTTGTTCACCTGCTCTGTGCGGGCCCGCTGGAGATTCGTGATCACCTGCTGCGAGCTGACCGACAACGTCTGACCGGCGGCCGCGGTGTTGATGATGTCGGCGGGATCGCTGGCGGTGAGGTACGAATCGGACGGGCCGTTGACGTACGTTGCGGCGGCGAACGTGTCGAAGCGCTGCTGTGCCGCGGTGATCGCGGTGTTGGCCTCCTGCACGCTCTGAGCGCTGGCGTCAACCTCCTGCTGGGCGGTGGCGGCGTTGTCGCGGGCGGTCTGCACGTCGACGATCGCCTTGTTGACGCCTTCCTGCTGGGCCTGGATGGCGGCGCCGAGGTTTTGGAGCTCCTGGTTGGCGTTGGCGACTGCGGCCACGAGGCCGGCGATGTCCTGGCTGCCCGGTTGCGCGACGGCGACGCCGGGCGTAGCGAGCAGGATTCCGATGACAAGCGGAATCGCGCAGGCCCGAGGGGTGCGTCTCATGCGACTCAGATCTCCTATGGCTCAACGCGAACGTGCCGGCACATTCGTGGGGCAACTTTGCGCAGAAGTCACATAAAGCACAACTGCAACAACAGGTACCGATTGCACCGTACGTCACATCTGACGCTAAGGAAACTTTAGTCACAAATTACAGCTTTGTAATTGAATGGAGCGTTATCGATTGGTGATGTTTGAATTTGCCGAGTGGCTTAAATGGCTCAGTCGGCGGTGTCGGACGCGGTGTCCACCGCGGCGGCGCGTTTGCCGCGAACCTGCAGAATGCGGGTGGCGACGACGGCCGCCACCACCGCGAGCACAACGACAATCGTGGATGGCGTCCAGGGAAAATGCTGGGTCGTCAACTCGCTGGCGAAATTCTTCGACGACTGCACCGGATCGCCCGTCTTGGCGACGTCCTGGCCCGCTTCCAGAGTGACGCGGTCGAAGTGCGTGCTGTAGGTGCCCGCGAACGACGGACTGATGGCGAGCACGGTGGCATCGGGATGGGCTTTGCCGACCTCGGTCGCGATATCGCGCAGTGGCGTGTCGATCGGCGGGTTCTTTTCGATGACGACGATCTTGAGGTCGATGCCCTTCTGCTTGGCCTCTGCCACGACCTGACGGAGTGCGGCCACATCGGCGGCGTCCGCGGACGGCACGCTCACGCCGTCGTCGGCGACATCTGCCTTGACCTGATTGATGTCCACATCGGGCGGAATGTACGTAGGCAGGAACGGGATGACGTGCGGTCCGGTCACATGGGCACCGTACGCGATCAGTCGGTATGTGGGTGGCACCACGCGCTCGCACGGACAACACTGAGAGAACCCCTGGGGTGTTATGCAGGACAAGCGTACTGTTAGAATTGCGAGCGCCGCTGACACAGCCCGTCGCGGCGATATCTAGCCGGGAGTTGATGTGAGCAGCAAAGATTCGGTCAATTCGTTTGGGGCCCGCGACACACTCAAGGTCGGGGACGACAGTTACGAGATCTACCGCCTGGACGCGGTATCCGGTACCGGGAAACTTCCATACAGCCTCAAGGTGCTCGCCGAGAATCTGCTGCGCACCGAGGACGGCACCAACATCACCAAGGACCACATCGAGGCCATCGCGAATTGGGATCCCTCGGCCGACCCCAGCGTGGAAATCCAGTTCACGCCGGCGCGGGTGATCATGCAGGACTTCACCGGCGTGCCCTGCATCGTCGACCTGGCCACCATGCGCGAGGCCGTCGGTGACCTCGGCGGCGACCCCGACAAGGTCAACCCCTTGGCGCCTGCCGACCTGGTGATCGATCACTCCGTGATCGCCGATCTGTTCGGGACCGCGAACGCGTTCGAGCGCAACGTAGAGATCGAATACGAACGCAACGGCGAGCGCTACCAGTTCCTGCGCTGGGGCCTGGGTGCGTTCAACGACTTCAAGGTCGTGCCGCCGGGCACCGGCATCGTGCACCAGGTCAACATCGAGTACCTGGCCAGCGTGGTGATGGTGCGCGACGGCGTTGCGTACCCCGACACCTGCGTTGGCACCGACTCGCACACCAC
>JAVRPX010000720.1:0-6501 GCA_032161985.1 Mycobacterium sp. | reverse complement strand
AAGGAGCTGCAGGCCGTCTGCTTCGCGGGCGCGTGGTCAAAACACGCGAAGGACGACGGCGTCTTCGAGGTGACCGCCGCTGATCTGGACATGGCACTCGCCGGCGTTCTCGACCTGCGTGACACGCCAGGCACGTCCAACATCGACGCCAACGCACACGGCAGCGGCTTCGACCGGGTCAGCGCCTTGCAAGACGGATTCGACAACGGAGCCGGGAAGTGCAAGGACTATCGCGACGACGAGCCCATGGTGCTCGAGCTGCCGTTCAGTACCGAGGAGGACGCGGCGCGCGGGGGCGACGCGCCGTACGACTCCATCGTCAACGGCGTTCCCTATGACATCGAGGACTACTTCACTCAGGTCTATCCCGAGTTGGCCGATGGGCAGACGTGGTCGCCGCTGCGCAGCATCGAGCCGTACGGCCCTGACAATGCGCCGATGTGCGGTGATCAGTCTGCGGATGGTTACGCGCTGTTCTATTGCGTGGCAGACGATTACGTCGGCTGGGACAACGTCTCGGCGATGCCTGCCGTTTACGACCAGGGCGGTGACTACGCGGTCGCGACGCTGCTCGCTACCCAGTGGGGCTTGGCGGCGCTGACCCGGCTGGGCGACGAGTCCGACGAGAAGACGTCGACGCTGCGTGGCGACTGTCTGGCGGGGGGCTACACGGCCAGCGTCATCATCTACAACCGCCCGGACACCAGCACCTACCACATCTCGCCGGGTGACCTCGATGAAGGGATCAAGGCGCTACTGGTGTTCCGCGGCGAGGGCGACGTCGAGCGCCAAGGCGCGGGCTGGGCCCGGGTCAAGGCATTCCGCGCGGGCGTCATCGACGGGGCGCTGGGCTGCCTGAGTTACGAGGACAAGTAGCTCACGCCGGGCAGGGTCCAGCGCTCATCGAGTAGCTCCATCGCCTGGCCACCGGACAAGATTGGCCATATCCGGACACTTGCCCACCTCCGAGCGTTAGCCGAGCAGTACAGATATGGAACCAGTGCCAGTACAGATCTGTAACTAGATCCGTGCGATCGGCGACGGGACGATGATTGCAGCCATCGAGGAGGACATCGACCATGAGCAATCCAACCGCAGCCGTCGACCACAGCCAGGTGGCGGCCAAACACCGAGCGATGTGGGCATCCGGCGACTACGCGAAACTTGCCACCGAACTCGTCACGCCTCTCGGTCCCGTGCTGGTGGCGGCCACCGGCATAGGGCCGGGCGATCGAGTGCTGGACGTAGCCGCAGGCACCGGAAACGTGGCGATTCCCGCCGCAGAGACCGGAGCGAGCGTCGTCGCCAGCGACCTGTGCCCGGAACTGATGGAGCAGGGTAGCCGACAGGCCGCCGAGCGCGGCGTCGACCTCGAATGGCGCGAGGCCAACGCTCATGAATTGCCTTTCGGGGACAACGAATTCGACGTGGTGATGTCGTGTATCGGCGTGATGTTCGCGCCGTTCCATCAGCTCGCCGCTGACGAGCTGGTACGGGTGTGCAAACCGGGCGGCAGGATCGGGTTGATCAGCTGGACGCCCGAAGGTCACATCGGCAAGCTGTGGGCCGCAATGAAGCCGTACGCTCCGGCACCCCCGCAGGGTGCGCAGCCACCTCCGCTGTGGGGTCAAGAGGAACACGTCCGCGCGCTGCTCGGCGACAGCGTCACTGATGTTGTTACCGAGCGACGGATGCTGACCGTCGAACAGTTCGCCGACGGTGCTGAGTTCCGCGACTATTTCAAGACGCTCTACGGGCCGACGATCGCGGTGTACCGCAACATCGAGGGCGATTCGGACCGCGTTGCGGCCCTCGACGCGGATATCGCCCGGGTGGGCGACAGCGTCCTGAGCGGCTCGTCGACGATGGAATGGGAGTACCTGCTGCTGACCGCGCGCAAGGGCTGACACGATGTCTGCATGCCCGATGACGCGCCGCACCTTCCGACACTGAGCGACGCCGACCAGATCGCCCTGCAGCGCTGGGTAGGCGAGCAGGGCCTCGGGTCGACCGTCACCGATGTCGAGCCGCTGACCGGCGGCACCCAGAACATCGTGGTACGGGTGCACGTCGACGGGCGTCCGATGGTGTTGCGACGGCCCCCGCTTCACCCCCGGCCGACGAGCGACAAGACGATGCTGCGCGAGATCGCGGCGCTGCGAACCCTGGCCGGCACGTCGGTGCCGCACCCTGGCTTCATCGCCGGCTGTGACGATCTCGACGTCCTGGGCGTGGTGTTCTACCTGATGGAAGAGGTCGACGGTTTCAACCCGGGCAGCGAGATGTCCGAGGCATATGTGACGGACGCCGACATGCGACACCAGGTCGGGCTGTCGTACGCGGCCAGCCTCGCGCAGCTGGGCAACGCCGCGTGGGAGGGCAAGCCGCTCGCCGAGCTCAAGCGGCCGGGATCCTTTCTGGAGCGCCAGGTTCCGCAGTTTCTGCGGCTGCTCGAAAGCTATCGGCACGATCGATACGAGCCCGAATCGCTGGCCGTGGGCGAACTGGCGGAGTGGTTGGCTTCGAACCGCCCATCGGACGGAGAGCCCGGAATCCTGCACGGCGACCCCCATCTGAGCAATGTCCTGCTCCGCCGGGACAGGCCGGAGTTGGCGGCGTTCGTCGACTGGGAGATGTGCACTGTCGGCGACCCCCTGCTGGACCTGGGTTGGATGCTGATCTGCTGGCCCCTGGACACGAGCATGATCACCGCCGGTGCAGAACTGGCTGCGTTGGGTGGACTGGCCAGCCGCCGCGAGCTTCTCGCTGCCTACCTGGCCGCAGGCGGCCGCGAAACGTCGAGGCTGGACTGGTATGTAGCGATGGCGTGCTTCAAGCTTGGCATCGTGATCGAGGGCACGTGGTCGCGTTATCTGGTGGGCCAGGCCAGCCGGGAGGCGGGGGAGCAGCTGCATGCGTCGGCCCAGAATCTGATCGACGTGGGCACGCGAGTTGCCAAGGGCGACAGTCCGTTCGACTTGACCTAGCCGTACACGTCGAGACCGAGTTTGACCGCCAACGCGAGCCCGGCCACACCGATCACCACGCGAATCGGGCCGGCGGGGGAATGGCGGACCACCACGGGACCGAGTCGCGACCCGATCAGGCATCCGGCGCCGACGGCGACGACTGCCGGCCAATTCACGGGTGCGAAGAACGCAAAGATCAGCGCCGCAACGCCGTTCGCGACGCCGAGGATCACGTTCTTGCTGGCGTTGGCATGCGCGAGCGCCGCGCCGCCGGTCCGTAACAGCATCGCGAGCAGTAGCACACCGGCAGCCGCGCCGAAGTAGCCGCCGTAGATGCAGATCACGAAGATCGCTGTGGCCTCCAAGAGCACCCGGGCGGTATGTCGTTGGTAGTGAGCGACTCTCGCTTCCTGACGGCTTGTACTCGGCAGCAGGATCGCGGCGGAGGCCACGCCCAGCAAGATTGGGACAACCCTCTCGAATCCCTCCGCAGGCGTTGACAGCAGCAGCGCCGCGCCCACTGCACCGCCGACCGCCGCGGCCGGGGCGATCCGCTTGAGCCACGCCCCTTGGCCCGCGAGCTCGGGTCGCGATCCCAAGACCGAACCGATGCCGTTGAACACCAACGCCACGGTGTTGGTGACGTTGGCCGTCACCGGTGGAAGCCCGACCGCCAACAGCGCGGGATAGGTGGCGACCGACGCGAGGCCCGCGATGGAACCTGTGAGTCCGCCGAGCACGCCGGCAGCGGCGAGAAGAGCCGCATCCCACCACGTCACCCCGCCATTCTGATTCCACACCGAGCAGCCGCAAAATCGCACGAATCGGAGTGATCCTGCGGCGCAAGCTCGTCTTCCCGGCGTTGATCTCGTCCGCTCATTAGGCTTGCGCACATGACGGGCAGAACAATCGTGATCACAGGTGCCAGCGATGGCATCGGCGCGGTGGCTGCCAAGCGGCTGAGCCGCAGTGGGGAGATCGTCGTTGTGGTGGGACGGTCGCCGAAGAAGACGGCGGCCGTGGCCCAGCCACTCGGCGCTGATTTCTACGTGGCCGATTTCGCCGAGCTGGCACAGGTGCGCGGGCTGGCCAATGGTCTGCTCGAGAAGTACCCGCGTATCGACGTCCTAGCCAACAACGCCGGCGGCATGTTCGATGGCCCGGAACGCACCGTCGATGGCTTCGAGAAGACCTTTCAGGTCAACCACCTTGCCCCGTTTCTGCTAACCCACCTGCTGATGGACCGGCTGGTCGAATCCGGGGCATCTGTGCTCAACACGGCATCTCATGCCAATCGGTTCAGCATCAACGACCTCGACGATCTCGACGCGCTACAGAGCCGTGGCGGAATGGTGGCCTATCCGCCGTCGAAACTGGCCAACATCCTGTTCACCAAGGAGCTGCATCGTCGGTACCACGGCGCCGGAATCTCCACGGCCGCTTTCCATCCTGGCAATGTCGCCTCGAACTTCAGCGCTGACGCGAAGAATCCGGCGTTCGCTTTGCTCTACCGCACGCCGTTGCGGCACATTGGGCTAATCGGCCCGGAACCCGGCTCGGACGAACTGGTCTGGCTCGCATCCTCCACCCCTGGGGTCGACTGGGTCTCCGGCGAGTACTACGCCAAACACAAGGTCCGTAAGGCACACAAGAAAGCATCGGACGCCCGGCTCGCCGAGCGGCTGTGGAACCGCAGCCTCGAGATGGTGGGTGCGCAGTCGGCACCGAAGGAGGCATCATGACGGTCACAGTCGTCGACGCGGGCCCGAGTCAGGTCAGCAGGTCCGTCGAGGTGGCAGCGCCCGCCGAGGAACTGTTCGCGATCGTCGCCGACCCCCGCAAGCACCACGAACTCGACGGCTCGGGCACGGTTGGAAAGAACGCCTCGGGGCCGACGAAACTCGTTGCAGGAGATCGATTCTCAACAAAGATGCGAATGTACGGCTTGCCATACCGAATCACCAGCACTGTGACCGCCCTGAAGCCCGGCGCGCTGATCGAATGGCGCCACCCGTTCGGCCACCACTGGCGGTGGGAGTTCGAGGAGATTTCGCCGACGCTCACCCGGGTCACCGAGACGTTCGACTTCCGCGACACCGGGCCGTTGAAGGACGGGCTGAATTACTACACTTTGACGGGTTTCGCGAAGAGCAACGTCACTGGGATCGAGGCCACGTTGGCCAAACTGCGCGACCGCTACTCCCGCGACTGAGCTCGCCCGTCACATCTGCACCAGCTTGTCGTACCATCGCATCGCCCAGCGGGCGTCCCCAAGAGCGGTGTGGCGCTGGGAGGCGGTCGGCGGCTTGACCCCGCACTGCCGCGACAGGCTCGCGACATCGGACGCCGGCTCCCGGCCCGCGGCGGAAATCGCGGCGATCGCCAGTGGGACCACGTCGACCAGATCGTCGTTCCAGGCGGGTTCGATGCCGTGGCGAGCGAACATATCGGTAAGGCATTCGGTGTCGAAGCGAGTGACCACACCGACGAGCGTGGCTCCGGCGGTCCATTGGTGGACCAGCCCGGCGGCATCGCCTGCCCGATAGACGCGGGGGATCAGCAGTGGTCGATCGCGTGCTTGTGGGTGTCGGCGGTGAAATCCGCTGATCCGCAGCCCGTCGGGTTCGGCGTGCTCCAGCTCCAGGTCGCGCACGTCCACGCACAGCAGCAGTCGCGTCTGTCCGGTGTCAGCGCGTTTGATCAGCGCGATCTCCCACGGCCTGCGAGCCTTGTGCAGGCCGGTGGTCTCCGTGTCGATGAAGATCAGCGGATCGGATCGCGTCACGCCGGACATCGTGACACCTCGCACCGAAATGGGATTGCACCGCATCCGCTACACCAACTAGCATCGCGATCGTGCCGAGGCGACTCGTAGTAGCAACCCGCAGCGGGGTCTGATCCAGACCGACCCCTCGCTGTGGGTCGTTGCTTCGTCGGTCGCTACCCCTAACTCGAGAAGACCGGCACATGACAGTTCAATCCGCTACCAGCGCAGCGCCGCTGCCGTTCGCGGCCCACATCGACGGCCCGATGCCCCGCGGTCTGCGTCAGGAGGCCGACGCGATGTCTTTCGAAGCGTTTCATGGTGAATTTGCATCCGGCTCTGGTCCGGTGCGGCTGGGGCAGTGGCGGTGCACTGACGCCGAGCGTCCGTCCACCCGGCTGGGTCCGCAGGCTCGCAACTACCAGGCGACCCTGGCCGTCGGCGATCGCATCAGCACAACGTCGGCCGCCGCGCCGGGACCCGTCGCGGCCCTGACCGCGATGCTCTACGACCGCGGCATCGCCGTCGAGATGACGGCGTTTCACCAGGTTCCTGCCGGTGAGCACACCGCGACGTTCGTCCGCGGCTGCGACGGCGCCCGGTCTCGGTGGGCGATGGGCTGGTCGGGCGACCCGACGCAGTCCGCACTGCGCGCGGTCATCGCCTGTGCGAACCGGCTCCTGACCGACGCCTGAACGCCGAATCCCGTCAGCGCAAGGGGCGCAACACGATCGGCATGCCGTCAAGCGGGACCGGCATGCCGCCGTA
>JAVRPX010000719.1:0-4078 GCA_032161985.1 Mycobacterium sp. | reverse complement strand
GGCCGCCTGCTCACACGACTGCCCCGCACCGAACGCCGCCGCGAATCCGTACGCCTGTCCGTCGTCGTCGCCGGACGCGTGGTCGAAGCACGAATAGCGGTGACGGGCACGGGCGGCCGCCTCGGGGTCCACCGTCTCCAGATAGGCGATCACGTCCTGCATCGACCGGTGCAGGCTGTAGAGATCCAGACCGTAAAAACCCGCCTGTCGCCGCGCCTCTACCCGCTCATTGCGCTCACACAGCCAATCGGCGAAGTCGCGGACCACGGTGTTGCGCCACATCCAGGTCGGGAAACGCTCAAATCCCCGCAGCGCCTCCTCGGCGGTCTCATCCTCACCGATGCCGCGCACGAAGCGGTTCACCCGGTACGCATCAGGCCAGTCCGCTTCCGCGGCGACCCCGCCGAATCCCTTGCTGTCGATCAACCATCTCGTAATCTCCGCGCGGGCTCGGTAGAACTCGTGCGTGCCGTGCGAACTCTCGCCGATCAGCACAACCCTGGCGTCGCCGATCAGCTCATCCAGCACCTGAAGCGGCGGAATGCCGTCGGGCGCGTCAACGGCGACGCGGCCCACCTGATCGGCCGGGCTCTCGAGCGCGGCCGTCGACGGGGCGGGCGTCGTCGGAGTCGCGAGCAGCTCGCGCACCTCCTCGTCGCTGACTTGACTGAAGTCCCAATAGGATTCGCCGACCGCCAGGAACGGGTGGGGCATGGACGCGCATACGACGTCGTCGACCAGCCCGGCGAACTCCCGCCAGGTGGATTCCGGCGCCGCCGGTACCGCGATGACGATCTGCGCGGGTTCGGATTCGCGAAGCGTCTGCACCGCGGCCAGCATGCTGGCCCCGGTGGCCAGTCCGTCGTCGACGAGGATCACGGTCTTACCGGTGACATCGACCGGCGGCCGGCCGCCGCGGTAGGACGCCTCGCGCCGGATCAGCTCCCGCCCTTCCCGTTCGGCGACTTCGCGCAGTTGCTCCGGGGTGATGCTCAAGCCCCGCAGCACGTCGTCGTTGACCACGACCCGACCGCCGACCGCCATCGCTCCCACCGCGAATTCCTCACGTCCGGGAGCACCGAGCTTGCGGACGACGAACGCGTCGAGCGGGGCGCCGAGCGCGGCGGCCACCTCCCACGCAACCGGAATGCCGCCGCGCGGCAGCCCCAGCACCACGACGTCGGACTTGCCGCGGTAGGCATGCAGCAGCCGGGCGAGCACGCGGCCGGCCTCGCGGCGGTCGCGGAACACCCGCCTCGGAGTATGCGTGGTTGCTTGAGTCATCGTCTCGTAATCCCTTCGGAATCTGATACCACTGGCTCGATGGGAGTCATAGGCTGATGGGTGTCCACGGGCGTCGAGATGCGATCCGAATCAACGCGACCGCCGACACTGATTGCCGACGGTCCTTGGATAGCTGGGCCAGCAGCGAGAACGCCGTAACGGGGTCAATGGCGAAGCGCTCCATCAGGATTCCCCTAGCCTGTCCGATCAGGTCGCGGTTGGTGAGGGCCTTGCGGTTCGCTGGCGAACCTTCGGCACTCGCCGTGCACCTGTTCACGCGCTACCTCGATTGGTTGCTGCATGCCGACCCCTCACGCCGCACTGACTCCCGACCAAGAGTCTGGCAATCTGAAGCCGTCGTCGCGAGCACCCCCAGGGTCAGAAATCGCAAACCTCATTCGACCTGACAGGACGACCGTCCTCGACGCCGTGGACACTCGTTCAGCACGCCACAATTCGACTTACGCACATGCGATTTCACGCTATGCGACAGGCGACTGGTAATCGCGGATATACGCTCGGTGCATAAGGTGGCGCGCAGTGGGTAGTCGAGTGCATGGCCAGCATCGGGTATTTCTTATCCTGCGAGCAGTTCGACCCAGCCGAGTTGATTGATCAGGCGAAACGCGCTGAGGCGGCGGGGTTCGACGCGCTGTGGATCTCTGATCATTACCACCCGTGGAATGACGAACAAGGCCAAAGTCCGTTCGTCTGGGGGATCATCGGCGCGCTGTCGCAGGTGACGTCGCTGCCGATCTCGACCGCCGTGACTTGCCCCACGGTGCGGATCCACCCAGCGATCATCGCGCAGGCCGCGGCGACCGCGGCGGTGCAACTGGATGGACGCTTCATCCTCGGAGTCGGCAGCGGCGAGGCGCTCAACGAGCACATTCTCGGCCATCGCTGGCCCTCGGTCGGCGTGCGCCACCAGATGCTCCAAGAGGCCATCGCGGTAATCCGCCAATTGCATACCGGGGACGAGATCAGCCACCACGGCACCCATTACGACGTCCAAGAAGCGCGCATCTACACCCGACCCAAGGATCCGGTTCCGATCTACGTCTCGGGGCTTGGCCGGCAGTCGGCCAAACTGGCCGGCCGTATCGGCGATGGCTACTGCCTCACCCGACCGGACGCCGAACTGGTTCACACCTTCCGCGATGCGGGCGGAGGCGACAAGCCGGTTCAGGGCGGCACCAAGGTCAGCTGGGACCGCGACCCCGACGCCGCCCGGAAGGCGGCGCACCGATTGTGGGGCAACGTGGCGCTGCCCGGCCAACTCGCCCAAACGTTGCCGCGGCCCAAAGACTTCGCGGCCGCAATGACATTGGTTACACCTGAAAAGGTCGCCCAGACCATCACGTGTGGCCCTGATTCCGACCGACACGCCACCCAGATCCGGTCCTACCTCGACGCCGGCATCAACGAAGTGTACGTACAGCAAATCGGGCCGGATATGGACGGATTCTTCGCTGCCTACGAACATGAGGTACTGCCGCAGTTGCGCCACTAGCGCCCATCACCGTCGCTGCGCCTGCTGCCGAAATCACCCCTAGATTCGACACCATCAACGCTTGTCTCGGCCTGGGACATACTGTGGAAGCGCTGCTCGGGCCAGTCAAGGCTGCGTCCGGCGACGTTCGTCGTGACGAGGTCGAGCAGTTCGTCGGCGCGACGGTCCAGGAGAGCCGGGTCACCGTAGGCAATTAATTCCGGAGGCAAGATCTGTCATCTCGTGCTCGCCGGCGTTTTGGCGAACTCGTTGACGATGGCCTCGCAGAACGCAGGCAGGTCGTCCGGCCAGCGACTCGAGGTCAGGTTGCCGTCGATGACCACGTCCTGGTCGACGACGTTGGCTCCGGCGTTGCGCAGGTCGGTGCGCACGCTCGGCCACGACGTCAATGTGCGACCGCGGGCGACGCCTGCGTTGATGAGTGTCCATGGACCGTGGCAGATGACGCCGACCGGCTTCCCCGAATTGACGAAGTCGCGAACGAACGTGACTGCAGCGGTGTCGATCCGAAGCTTGTCGGGGTTCACGGTGCCACCCGGAAGCAGCAGCGCGTCGTAGTCGTCGACCGATGCCTCACTGACCATCCGGTCCACGCCGAAGGTGCCTGCCGCTTCGATGTCGTGGTTCATGGCCTGGATTTCGCCGCTCTTCAGCGACAGCAGAACGGTGTGAGCGCCTTCCTGCTGCACCGCTTCGCGGGACTGCTCCAGCTCGATACGTTCCACGCCGTCAGCGGCGAGGATCGCAACGTTCTTGCCTTGCAATGTGTTCGACATCCTAGAGGTCCTTTCTTTCTATCGGGGGCCGCGACATCGGCTTCGGGTGATCGATGGACCGACAGTTAACGCTTCCCGCGCAATCGCCATGCTCGCACTGCCCACGGCTGAGCTCTTCGGCCTCGTGGCACCAGTTCACAGAAAGGGATTTGCGACTCGGGGACGAGTGGTTCCAACGGATTCCGCAGCTCCCGCTTCAGCACCCTGCCCGAGCCAGGATAAGGCAAGACCGAGTGGTCTTGCGGCGCAGCAACTCCCGTGGCCATTAGGGGAGGGATGTGGTACTCCCTTCATGCGTGGTCAGTCCCGGGATACCCGGCCCGCAACCGCCAAACCCCCTCAGGTACCGGCTTATCCGAAGTTTTCTGGATCCGGTGGTAGGCCACTCGGGGCTCATAGGCTGCGGATGCGACTCGCTGACAAGACCCGCTGCTTGGGGCAGCTTCTGGGCGGGGTGTCGAATTCAGTCCGCCTGCTTGCCGCCGTCACCGTGGCGGTGTCCCAA
>JAVRPX010000718.1:0-5578 GCA_032161985.1 Mycobacterium sp. | reverse complement strand
TTTGGCGTTGTGAATCGCGGAGGCGCTGACCGCTTCGGGGTTCGCCGGTGTACCGGCTACCAGCCGTGCGGACGCGAGGTTGAGCACGGGATGCACGATGTCGCCGATCCGCACGTAGAGCGCGCCGGAATCACGCACCATGACGATCGGCGCGCTACCGAGCGCACCAGGTGGCCGAAGGAACGCAAGGATGGCACACGCGGCAACGATGATCACCGCGAGGACGACACCTGCGATCAACGAAAGCGATTGCGCGCGAAGCGGATCGTCGAGCATCCGGAGATCGCCGCGCACCAAGGCGTGCTCCATCCGGCGCAGCAGGAATCGATATCCGCTGACATGTAGCCGCGTCGTTGATTGCCGAGCCATACCTCCCCCGGCAATCAGGTTAACGGCCGCCGAGCCGGCCTCGGGTCACCAATTTCGACGCCCCACCGCCTTGCTGACAATTCCGTAAATAGTTTCCCAATTGCTGCTCGCCGCGTTGCGATCGATGTACGTTCACCGGCATGTCCAACCATTTCACCGGCCTTAGCCTCGGACCGCCGCTGGGTGACCAGCGTTTGGATCTCTGCGACCTCTATGCGTTTGTCTCGCCGGCCGACCCGACGCGGACCGTCATCATCCTCAACGCGAATCCCCTCGCCGATGCCCTGCACCCCGATGCGATCTACCGGCTTGCGGTCGACAACGACGGGGATCTGCAGAACGACATCGCGTTCAGCTACGTCTTCTCCGAACCCAAAGACGGCAAGCAGACCGTCGACGTGTACCTGGCGGCGAACGACGACGCCGAGTCGGTCGAAGCGGTCGGCGAGAAGATCTTCTCGGGCGTTCCGGTTTCATTCGTCGGCGACGAACCCCACATCGCGACGTCGGGTGACTTCGCGTTCTTCGCGGGCGCCCGCAGTGACGCGTTCTTCTTCGACTTCGACGGGGTCAAGGCACTCTTCGACACTTCGGGCAAGCGCAACTTCACCGAACTGACCCTCCCTGGCGAATCCCCCTGGACCGGTGTGGATTCCAACACCGAAGCCAACGTCTTCTCCACCGCCATCGAGATGCCGACCAGCTTTCTGGGCGCCGATCCCGATATCAGGATCTGGGGCCGCTGCAGCCTGCGCCGCGACGGCGAGCTGCTCCACGTCGACCGCGCGGGTCACCCGTCGGTCAGCAGCTTCTTCAACACCGATGACACCAAGGAGGAGTACAACGCCAGCTTGCCGGTCAACGATCGGGCGCGGTGGATCGACATGTTCATCCATCAGTTGGGTCACACCGGCGGCTATTCGCGCGAAGAGGCCATTGAGGCGATCGACAATGAGGGAACGCTGCCGGACATGCTGACCTTCAACCCGTCGAAGCCGGCCAAGTATCCGAATGGCCGTGTCTTCACCGACGATGTCATCGACTACCGGTTGGCATTCCTGACCAAGGGCGAGTGCCCGCCGTCGGGTCTGAGCCCGCACACCGACACGCTGGCTGTGTTCCCCTATCTGGGCCCGCCGCACCTGGCGAGCTAGCCGACTTCGCCCGAGGATTAGGCCCTTATGGATCGTGGTACCGCATGCGGCACCACGATCGCAGCCACGGTCATGGTGGCTTCACGGTGCTGATGTGACACGTGTGACCGCACGGCTGGAGCTAGTTACTTAGGGAAACCCCTGATTCCTTTCCGCGGATTTCGCCATAGGTTTTCAGCCGCGAAGCACCCGAAGGGCACGGGAGGCCGTGCATATTGGAACGGCCAGGAGTGGGGGTCTCCTCCACCGAAGCCACCGGTGAGCAACCCCCGGGCTGATCATCACTGGCAGCGTTCTCGGCGGGATATTGCTACTAGCCCAGGTGGGCACATGGACAACGGCGGTCAGCGTCGAAGCCCCGCAGCCACCGCCATCGATGTTCTAGCCCTCTTTTGAGCGGCGCTCGCGGTAGGCCGCCACGTGCTGGCGGTTGCCGCAGTTGCCCGTGTCGCAGAACTTCCCCGACCGGTTACGCGACAGGTCCAGCAGCACGGCCTCGCAATCCGGTGCGGCGCAGATCTTCAGCCGGCGCAACTCCTCGATGCGGATGATGTCGGCCAGCGCCATGGCCATCTCCGCGCCCATGCGCTGCCAGAGCGGGTCGTGCACCGATGCCAGGTGCAGGTGCCATTCCGGCTGCTCGGCGTGCCGCGTCAGCCACGGCGACGCCTTGGTATCGCTGAGCAGCGCATTTACCTGGCCGACGGCCTGCACCTCGTCGTCGGCCAGCTCCCAGATCTTGCCGATCCGCTCACGCAGCCGGTGGATCGACGCCAGCTCGGCGGCGTCGTGGTCGCGCCGGCCGGTCCAGCCGAATCCGTCGAGGTAGGCGTTCAGCGCGGTCATATCGCCGAGTTGCTCTCCTTCGACCCGATCACTGTTGATCAGCCCACATGCGGCCCGCAAAGTGAGCTCGGTGTCATGACTAAAAAGCATTTGACTCATGACCCCTTCCGGCAGTAATGTCACGACCAAATCAGATTTTACTCATTACATCCCGGAGGTGCACACATGGCAACAACACAGCCCACGGTTGACCACTTCCGGCTCGGTCTGTTGCTCGCGGTCAGCTCCGCCTTCGCGTTCGGCTCTTCGGGACCGTTCGCCAAGTCGCTGATGGAGGCCGGCTGGAGCCCGACCGCCGCCGTCACTGCCCGGCTGGCCGGCGGCGCACTGCTGATGGCCATCTTCGCCACGATCGTCAGGCCCAACTGGTTCCGCGAGGCCCTGCAGCATGCCAAGACCGTCGTCGCCTACGGGCTGGTCCCGATCGCCGGCGCGCAGCTCTGCTACTTCAATGCCGTCGAGCACTTGTCCGTCGGCGTCGCCCTGCTCCTTGAGTACACCGCCCCGATCCTGGTGGTCGGATGGCTCTGGGCCACCACCCGGCGCCGCCCGAGCAACCTGACGCTTGCAGGTGCCGCAATGGCAATCGCTGGAATGATGTTGGTGCTCGGTATCTTTGAAGCCGGCGGCTTCAGTGTTACCCACATCAATCTGATCGGCGTCGGCTGGGCCCTGGCCGCGGCCGTCTGCGCCGCCTGCTACTTCATGATGTCCGACGAGGTCGCCGCCGACGGCGACGGCCTGAACTCCATCACGCTAGCCACGGGCGGGCTGATCGTCGGCGCTGCCGCGGTCGCGGCACTCGGCGCCACCGGGCTGATGCCGTTTACCTTCACCACCAACGATGCCGTCGTCGCGGGGTTGACGACGTCGTGGGTGGTGCCCGTCATCGCGCTGGCACTGATCCCCACCGCGATCGCCTACACCATCGGCATCATGGGCATCGCCCGGCTGCGGCCGAGGTTCGCGTCGCTGGTCGGCCTGTCCGAGGTCATGTTCGCCGTGCTGGCCGCCTGGCTGCTGCTCGGTGAGGCCATCACGCCCATCCAGGCCGTCGGCGGCGCCGTCGTGCTTGGCGGGCTGGCGCTGGCCCGTCAGGGTGACCGCACCGACAAACTCAGCGACGTGACCTGGCCTGACGGCCCCGTCAATGGTGCGCCGTCCGGGCAAACGGTTGGCAGCGGCTAAGCCCGATATGTGAAGATGTCCGACGTGACGTTGCTCCGTATGTCGGCCCGGGTGGCCGCTATCGCCTCGGCCCTGGTCTGCGCTGCCACGACCTTCGCCATCGCCCCATCGGCGACGGCCGATCCGTGCTCCGACATCGAGGTGATCTTCGCCCGCGGCACCAACGACGCGCCTGGCCTGGGAAATCCCGGTCAGGCGTTCGCCGACGCGCTCAGGGCGCAGGTCGGCGGCCGTAGCCTCACCACATACGCGGTGAACTACCCCGCCAGCTACGACTTCCTGCAGGCAGCCGACGGCGCCGCCGACGCCGCCAACCGAATCTCGACGATGGCTTCGTCCTGCCCGTCGACCAAGCTGGTGGTCGGCGGCTACTCACAGGGCGCCGCAGTCGTCGACATGCTCGCCGGTGTCCCGCCGCTCGGCAACAAGATCGGCGAGGTCGGATCGGCGCCCCCACTTCCGGCGAACCTGGTCCCCTACGTCGCTGCGGTTGCAGTGTTCGGGAACCCCGCGACGAAGTTCAGTAATCCGATCACGTCGTCGGTTTTCGGCGGTAGGGCGATCGACCTGTGCAAGGACGGCGACCCGATTTGCTCTCGCGGCCGGAACCCGTTCGCCCACAGCGATTACGTGACTGCAGGCCTGACACAACAGGCCGCAAACTACGTCGCTGGCATCATTTAGCCAAACCCGGCGCTATCATTCGTTGTGCCAATTAATCGATTTCGCCGCTGGTTCATCGCCTCAGCAACGGCCGCTCTGACGGCCTCCGCTGCTGTTCTTCTACCGGCGGTGTCGCCCATGCCAATTGGCGACCTCGCGACCGCATCGGCCGACGACTGTCCCGACATTGAGGTGGTCTTCGCCCGCGGCACCAATGACGCACCGGGCCTTGGAAACGTCGGCGGCGCGTTCGTCGACTCGCTGCGCGGAAAGGTCGGCGGCCGGTCGGTCGGGGCATATGCGGTCAACTACCCCGCCAGCTTTGACTTCCTGGCGGCGGCCAACGGGGCCAACGACGCCAGCGGCCACATCCAGTACATGGTCAACACCTGCCCCAACACCCGGCTGGTATTGGGCGGGTACTCGCAGGGTGCGGCGGTGATCGACGTCATCAGCGCGGTGCCGATGCCCGTCATCGGGTTCGACAGCCCGCTACCGCCCAACGTGCCCGACCACGTCGCCGCCATCACCGTGTTGGGCAACCCCTCGGCCAAGCTGGGCCTGCCTCTCACCGTGAGCCCCATATGGGGTGGCAGGTCCATCGACCTGTGCAACGGTGGAGACCCGATCTGCCAGACGGACGGCGAGAATATCGCCGCGCACAAGGCGTATGTGGGCGGCCCGACAAACCAGGCCGCTGACTTCGCGGCGGGCCTGCTGTAACCCTTGCTTCACGGGTTAACACCGAGGGCGCCAATTCGCTCGGCTAGCATCGATTTGGTGATCCGTCGCCATCTCATCGCCGGGGTCGTCGTTGTGCTCGTCGCGGCCGCCCTGCTAGTCGTTCCGGCAATATCCCCGCACATGACGCCGTCCGCATCGGCCGCATGTCCTGCGGTGGAGGTCGTCTTCGCCCGCGGCCGAACGGAACCGGCCGGCGTCGGCATCCTCGGTAACGCGTTCATCAGCGCACTGCGTTCCAAGACCAACAAGAACATCGGTGTCTACGCGGTGCGCTACCCCGCCGACAACGAGATCGACGTCGGTGCCAACGACATGAGCGCGCACGTCCAATCCATGATGAACAACTGCCCGGACACCCGGCTGGTGCTCGGCGGCTACTCGCTCGGTGCAGCTGTCACCGACGTCATGATCGCCGTTCCCATGCCGTTTTTCGGTTTCGACAACCCCCTGCCGCCCGGCGCCGACCCGCACATCGCCGCGATCGCCTTGTTTGGCAATGGAAGTCAATGGGCGGGACCCATCACCAACTTCAACCCGATCTACCGCGACAGGACCATCGACCTGTGTCACGGCGCGGACCCCATCTGCAACCCCGCCGATCCGAACACCTGGGA
>JAVRPX010000717.1:0-2890 GCA_032161985.1 Mycobacterium sp. | reverse complement strand
GCCCATGCGAGTGGCCAGGAACGCCTCCGCAACGGCCGGGTGGCCGTGGCGGACCAGCAGCGAGCCCTGTAGCGCGAGGCTGATGTCCTCGGCGACCTTGCGGGCCCGGTACTGGATGGTTGCAATGTCTCCGCCATCCTTCAATTCAGATCCGAGCGCGCCGACGTGCTCGTCAAGGCGCGGGTCCTGCCCCGCCGTCTTGGCCAGCTCGTCGAACAGAACGTCGACACATTCCGGCCGACTTGCCATGGCGCGCAACGTGTCCAGGGCGCTGACATTGCCGGACCCCTCCCAGATGCCCATCAGCGGCGCCTCACGATACAGCCGCGGCATGCCCGACTCCTCGACGTAGCCGTTGCCGCCAAGACACTCCATCGCCTCGCCGGCGTGCGGGGTGGCGCGCTTGCACACCCAGTACTTGCTGGCGGCCAGGCCGATGCGGCGAAGCAGCGTCTCGCGCTCGTCGCCGCGCACCGCCTTGTCGGTGGCGCCGGCCATCCGCATCGCGACAATGGTTGCGGCTTCGGCTTCCACCGCGAGGTCGGCCAGCACGTTGCGCATCAGGGGTTGGTCAATCAAGTAGTCGCCAAACGCCTTTCGGTGCTGCGCATGGTGAATGGCGCGGGTCAGCCCGCTGCGCATGCTGGTGGCGCTGCCAAGCGTGCAGTCCAGCCGGGTGAGGTTGACCATCTCGATGATGGTCGGCACACCGCGGCCCTCCTCGCCGACCAGCCAGGCGGTGGCGCCGTCGTACTCGACCTCACTGGAGGCGTTGGCGTGGTTACCCAGCTTGTCCTTGAGCCGCGCCAGGTTCATCCGATTGCGGCTGCCGTCCGGCAGGATTCGCGGCAGGAAGAAGCAGCTCAGTCCGCCCGGCGCCTGGGCCAACACGAGGAAGACGTCGCACATCGGCGCGGAGGTGAACCACTTGTGGCCGGTGAGGCTGTACGTGCCGTCGGCGTTCGGCGTGGCCGCGGTGGTGCCGGCGCGGACGTCGGAGCCACCCTGCTTCTCGGTCATCGACATGCCCGCGGTGATGCCGGGCTTGGTGGTGGGCACCTTGAGCTCTGGGTCGTACTCGCGGCTGGCGAGCAGCGGCTCGTAGATGGCAGCCAGTTCGGGGTTGTTGCGCAGCGCAGGCACGACGGCGTACGTCATCGAGATCGGGCAGATATGGCCGGGCTCGGGCGTCCACACCGAGGTCTTGGCAGCGCGGACGACGTGCGCGCCGGGGCGGTCGTCTGCCCACGGCGCGGCATGCAGCCCGTGGCCGACCGCGACCTTCATCAGCTCGTGGTAGGCGGGGTCGTACTCGACCTCGTCGACGCGATGGCCGTAGCGGTCGTGGGTGTGCAGGATCGGCTGGTTGCGGTCGGCGAGCTCACCCCAGCGCTGCGCCTGCGGGCTGCCGGAAAGCGCCCCGAGCTCGGTTACCTCATCGAGGCCCCATTCGCCGCCCTCGCGGATCAGCGCCTCGGTCAGCACCGGTGATGTCGCGGGGTTGTAGTTCTCCAGCGGGGGGACCTGATTGGTGACGACATGCGTGTCTGGCATACCAGCTATATTACAGTTTCTCGACAGCCGCACAATGGGTGTAATGCGCGTCCGGCTGCCTTCGCCAGGATTCGAAGCACCTGATGACGAGCAGGACCACGGCGGCAAGCACCCATCCGAGAAGAATGTCGACGACGTAATGCTCGGCCGTGTACACCAGCGTGAACGCCATCACCAGGACGTAAGCCACCAGCAGCGGCCGCCACTTCCGCTGAACCCGCGTCCACAGGAATCCCGCGACCGCGGCGGTCAGAGCGGCGTGCAGCGACGGGACCGCCGCCACCAGGTTCACGCTCGCCTGCCCCTGATCGATCAGCGCCCCTGCGGAGTGCAGGTTGAGCTTGCCCCAGCCGCGTGTGGTGATGCGCTCGACCCAGCCGTTGGCGCCGTCATGGGTGCTCTGCATCGCGCCGAGCAGTCCGCCGTCGGGAACACCGCGCGCGGGCCGGAACATGCACCCCGGACCCGACGGACCGCCTACGACGTCGGTCGGGGTGCACCGTGCTGCGGCCCAAGGCGGCGCGGCAGGGAGCAGCGCGTAGATGATCAGCGCGACGAAGGACAACCCGACGAACAAGCGGACGAACGCCTTCCATTCCTCTCGATCGCGTAGCCACAGCACAGCGGCAACTACATACGGAAGGATGAAAAACGACATGTAGACGGTGCTGATGGCGATCTCCCACCACGGCGGGTAAGGCAGCTTCAGTCGTTCCTGTAGCCACACCGTCGGCACGGTGCCGAAGAACATCCAGCGATCCACGTCGACCTGCCAGTGCCACAACGTCGGCCGCCCGATCAGTGTGGCCGCGCCCCTGCTGAGGTCGTAGGCCACGAGCACCAATGCGAACGGCAGCCAGTCCCGGATGACCTGCAGCATGCGGCGGCCCTGGCCGATGCTTGCCGCGAGCAGTCCGCTGCAGATGTAGAGCAGCAACATCTCTCGGTTGAACGCGAAACCCGTTGTGGCGGTTCGGTAAACCACCACGACGGCCCATGTCGCAATAGCGGTCCGCCTGGCAATCGTCAGCCAGCGTTCGCGCGCACTGACCGGATCTTGCGCACGCACCAACGCAATTGACGATTCGTCAATCGCAGACACTCAATTGAGCGTAGTTCACCGCGGCGTTACCGTGGGTTGGGTAATCGTTCAGTTATCGAACCGTGCTTCAGCCGACGTGCTCGCGCAGGAACGCGATGTCGTCCTTTCGGCCCTCGTCGGCGGTTTCACAGATCACCGGCGCGCCTGCGGCCTTGACGACCGCAACCAACAGCTCGGGATCGATCTGGCCGGTGCCGAAGTTGGCGTGCCGGTCCGCGCCCGAGCCTGCGGCGT
>JAVRPX010000716.1:0-6266 GCA_032161985.1 Mycobacterium sp. | reverse complement strand
GTCGGAGCGCAAGCTGACCGAAGGCGATTTCACTCTCGACCGTGAGGCCGCCGACGCCGTGCTCGACGAGATCAACGAGCGCGCCGTCGAAGA
Organism: Mycobacterium sp.; assembly: GCA_032161985.1. Classification (GTDB taxonomy): domain Bacteria; phylum Actinomycetota; class Actinomycetes; order Mycobacteriales; family Mycobacteriaceae; genus Mycobacterium. The sequence goes on along the minus strand of JAVRPX010000716.1, from coordinate 6,173 downwards.
GGCGCTTCTCATCAAGGAGAAGGAAGGCGCCGAGGGCACTGTGACGGTGCTCACAGCCGGTCCCGAGCGTGCGACCGAGGCCATCCGCAAAGCCCTGTCGATGGGCGCCGACAAGGCGGTCCATCTGCTCGACGACGGCCTGCACGGCTCGGATGTCGTGCAGACCGGCTGGGCGCTGGCCCGCGCGCTGGGCACCATCGAGGGCACCGAGCTGGTGATCGCGGGCAATGAGGCCACCGACGGTGTCGGCGGCGCGGTGCCTGCCGTCATCGCCGAGTACCTTGGCCTGCCGCAGCTGACCCACCTTCGCAAGGTGTCCGTGGAGGGCGGCAAGGTCACCGGTGAGCGCGAGACCGACGATGGCGTGTTCATCCTCGAGGCGTCACTGCCCGCGGTGGTCAGCGTCAACGAGAAGATCAACGAGCCGCGCTTCCCGTCCTTCAAGGGCATCATGGCCGCCAAGAAGAAGGAAGTTACGACGCTGACGCTGGCCGAGATCGGTGTCGAGGCCGACGAGGTCGGCGTCGCCAACGCTGGTTCCAAGGTGCTGGCGTCGACCCCGAAGCCGCCAAAGACCGCGGGCGAGAAGGTCACCGACGAGGGCGATGGCGGCACGAAGATCGCCGAGTACCTGGTTGCTCAAAAAATTATCTAGCAGATCATCTGACCGAATCCCCTAGGCCCAAAAGACATCAGAAAGACATAGAAGACACATGGCTGAAGTACTTGTGCTCGTTGAGCACGCTGATGGGGCGCTGAAGAAGATCAGCGCCGAACTGATCACCGCCGCCCGTGTGCTGGGCGAACCCGCCGCTGTCGTGGTGGGCAAGCCGGGCACCGCCGAGCCGCTGATCGACGGGCTGAAGGCGGCCGGTGCCGCCAAGGTCTACGTCGCCGAGTCCGACGACGCCGAGAACTACCTGGTCACCCCGTACGTGGACGTGCTGGCATCCCTGGCCGAGTCGGCCAGCCCCGCCGGCGTGCTGCTGGCCGCCAGCGCCGACGGCAAGGAGATCGGCGGCCGGCTGGCCGCCCGCCTGGGCTCCGGTCTGCTGGTTGACGTCGTCGAGGTCAAAGAGGGCGCCACGGGTGTGCACTCCATCTTCGGTGGTGCCTTCACTGTCGAGGCCCACGCCACCGGTGACACCCCGGTGATCACCGTGCGGCCGGGCGCGATCGAGGCCGAGCCCACCGCCGGTGCTGGCGAGGTCGCCAACGTCGAGGTGCCTGCCCAGGCCGAGAATGCGACGAAGATCACGTCTCGTCAGCCCGCCGCGGCCGGCGACCGTCCGGAACTCACCGAGGCCACCGTCGTCGTGTCCGGCGGTCGCGGTGTCGGCAGCGCCGAGAACTTCAGCGTGGTCGAGGAATTGGCCGATTCGCTGGGTGCCGCCGTCGGCGCGTCGCGTGCCGCGGTCGACTCCGGCTACTACCCGGGCCAGTTCCAGGTGGGCCAGACCGGTAAGACCGTGTCGCCGCAGCTGTACATCGCCCTTGGCATCTCCGGAGCGATCCAGCACCGCGCAGGCATGCAGACGTCGAAGACGATCATTGCGGTGAACAAGGACGAAGAGGCGCCGATCTTTGAGATTGCCGACCTGGGCATCATCGGTGACCTGTTCAAGGTCGCGCCGCAGCTGACCGAGGCGGTCAAGACCCGCAAGGGCTGAGTTTTCGCGGTTCACGCGCGATTGGGCGTGTTCTAGTGTGTTTTTGCACACCAGAGCGCGCCCAATTCGTCATTTAGCGTGCACGAACACGTCACACAGGCGTTGGAGTCCCGCTGTCCGGCTGGGCGACCGTGCAGCCATGAGCACTGCTTCTGTCCTCATAGCCGCTGATCCGCCGACCCTCTCAACAGACGCACCGCGCTACACCCTGCTTCTGTCCACCGACCCTGCGCTCATCGAGGCCGCGCAGCGCCTTCGTCACGATGTGTTCACCTCCGAACCGGGATTCGCGCTGAAGGACGACGGCCACTCGGGTGGTCTGGATGCCGACCGCTTCGACGAGTTTTGTGATCACCTGCTGGTCCGCGAGGACGTTTCCGGCGTGCTCGTCGGCTGCTACCGGATGCTGCCGCCACCCGGTGCGATCGCCGCCGGGAGCCTTTACACCGCAACCGAATTCGACGTGCAGGCCCTCGACCCACTGCGGCCCTCGCTGGTTGAGATGGGGCGTGCGGTGGTGCGTGAGGATCACCGCAACGGCGCTGTGGTGCTGCTGATGTGGGCCGGCATCCTGGCCTACCTGGACCGCTGCGGCTACGACTACGTCACCGGCTGCGTTTCGGTGCCGGTCTGCGGCGTGGACGAGGAGACACCCGGCAGCCAGATCCGCGGCGTGCGCGATTTCGTGCGGCGACGCCACGCCGCCCCCGCGGAGTACACCGTGTACCCGTACCGGCCGGTGACGGTCGACGCCCGGGGTCTCGACGACATTCAGCCGCCCGCCAGGGTGGTGGTGCCGCCGCTGATGCGCGGTTACCTGCGGCTCGGTGCGCAGGTGTGCGGCGATCCGGCCCACGATCCCGACTTCGGAGTCGGTGATTTCCCGGCGCTGCTGGACAAACGCCAGGCCGACACCCGCTACCTTCGCAGGCTGCGGTCGGCGGGGGCGGCGGCCGCGATGGCCGACGGGATCGCATCGTGACAATCGAGCACTCCTGGGTGCCGCGGGCGACCTGCGACGCCAGCTGCATCACCGCCGGGGCAGCCACGTCCGGCCAGCCCCTGGTTGTGGCCGTGCGCATCGCGGTGCGGGCGACCTTCGCGATGCTCCTGCTGTCGGCAACACCATTGCTGGCCATTCCCATGCCGGGGCGCTCTCACATCCAGCGGGGCTACTGCCGGCTGATGTTGCGCTGTCTCGGCGTGCGAATCACGGTGTCGGGTGGGCCGATTCGTAACCTGGAAGGCGTGCTGGTGGTCAGCGGGCACGTGTCCTGGGTGGATATCTTCGCGATCGGTTCTGTGATGCCGGGAAGGTTCGTTGCGAAGTCCGAACTGATCAACTGGCCCGGTCTCGGGATGCTGGCGCGCCTGATGAAGGTCATTCCGATCGAGCGGGACAACCTGCGGCTTCTGCCGAATGTGGTCGGGGCCATCGCGGGCAGGCTTCGTGCGGGCCAGACGGTCGTCGCCTTCCCCGAGGGCACCACCTGGTGCGGCCTGGGCTACGGAGCGTTCCGGCCCGCGATGTTTCAGGCCGCTGTCGACGCAGGCAGGCCGGTTCAGCCGCTGCGGCTGACCTACCACCATCGCGACGGCAGGCCCTCGACCGTCGCCGCCTACGTCGGCGACGACACGTTGATCGCATCGATCCGCAGGCTCGTCACCGCCCACCGCACGGTGGTGCGCGTCCAGGTCGAGTCGCTGCAGCTACCAGGAACCTCCCGGCGGGATTTGGCGGCCCGCTGCGAAGCCGCGGTCCGCGGCGACGTATCGCGGCGCGGTCACGGTCACGCCCTGGTGGCCTGACCACGAATTCGGGCGGACCGTTGCACGGCGCTAGCATGGAACGGTTATGGCCTCGCATAAGACGGTCTACCTCGATCACGCCGCCACCACCCCGATGCACCCTGCTGCCATCGAGGCGATGACGGCTGTACTCGCGACGGTTGGCAATGCGTCCTCACTGCACGGTGCGGGCCGCGTTGCGCGCCGCCGGATGGAGGAGGCCCGCGAGTCGTTGGCTCACCTGCTCGGCGCGCGCCCGTCAGAGGTGATCTTCACCGCGGGCGGCACTGAGAGCGACAACCTCGCCGTCAAAGGCATCTACTGGGCCCGACGCGATTCGTCGCCGCAGCGGCGCAGGATAGTTACCACCCCCATCGAGCATCACGCCGTTCTTGACGCGGTGCAGTGGCTCGCCGACCACGAAGGCGCCGAGGTCACGTGGCTGCCGGTTGGTGACGACGGCTCCGTCGCGCCCGCTGCGCTTCGAGAAGCGTTGCAGGCCCACGACGACGTCGCGCTGGTATCGATCATGTGGGCCAACAACGAAGTCGGCACCGTCATGCCGATCTCCGAATTAGCAGCCATTGCAGCGGAATTCGATGTGCCGATGCACAGCGATGCGATTCAGGCGGCCGGCCAGATTCCGGTCGACTTTACGGCCAGCGGCCTTTCGGCGATGAGTGTCGCGGCCCACAAGTTCGGTGGCCCGACGGGCGTCGGCGCGCTGTTGCTGCGGCGCGACACCAGCTGTGTGCCGCTGCTGCACGGCGGCGGCCAGGAACGCGATGTCCGTTCCGGCACACCGGATGTCGCCGGGGCCGTCGCAATGGCCGCCGCCGCGAAGGTGGCGATCGAGGGCCTGACGGCCAGCAGCACTCGCGTGCAGACATTGCGGGACCGATTGATCGACGGCGTGCTGTCGACGATCGATGACGTGTACCTCAACGGCGCCACCGGTGATGTGCGCCTGCCCGGCAACACTCACTTCACCTTCCGCGGCTGCGAAGGCGATTCGCTGCTGATGCTGTTGGACGCGAAGGGCATCGAGTGCTCGACGGGCTCGGCGTGCACCGCCGGTGTCGCCCAGCCGTCGCACGTGCTGCTCGCGATGGGCGCCGACCCGGCCAGCGCGCGCGGCTCGCTGCGGCTTTCCCTGGGCCACACCAGCACCCAGGCCGATGTCGATGCCGCGTTGGCGGTACTACCCGCGGCGGTAGAGAGGGCGCGCCAGGCCGCGCTCGCCAGCGCGGGAGCGGCCAAGCAATGAGGGTGCTCGTCGCAATGAGCGGCGGCGTCGACTCGTCGGTCGCCGCCGCGAGGATGGTCGACGCCGGTCACGACGTCGTCGGCGTGCACCTGGCGCTGTCCGCCGCGCCGGGCACGCTGCGGACGGGATCGCGGGGCTGCTGCTCGAAAGAGGATGCCGGTGACGCCCGGCGCGTCGCCGATGTTCTCGACATCCCGTTCTACGTGTGGGATTTCGCCGACCGCTTCAAAGAAGACGTGATTGACGACTTCGTCTCGTCCTACGAGCGCGGCGAGACCCCGAACCCATGCGTGCGATGCAACGAGCGAATCAAGTTCTCGGCCTTGGCGGCTCGCGCGCTGGCGCTGGGCTTCGTCGCGGTGGCCACCGGCCACTACGCGCGGCTGTCGGATGGCCAGTTGCGCCGGGCCGTCGACGCCGACAAGGACCAGTCCTACGTGTTGGCCGTGCTGACGGCTGAGCAGCTGCGGCACGCGGCGTTCCCGATCGGTGACACGCCCAAGCCGCAGATCCGGGCCGAGGCGGCCGCGCGAGGGCTAGCCGTTGCGGACAAACCGGACAGCCATGACATCTGCTTCATCCCATCGGGTGACACGCAGGCGTTCCTGGGTGCCCGCATCGGCGTGCGCCGGGGTGCGGTCGTTGATTCGGGCGGCACGGTGTTGGCAGAACACGATGGCGTGCATGGCTTTACGATCGGGCAGCGCAAGGGGTTAGGCATCGAAGGCCCAGGACCCGATGGGCGGCCCCGCTACGTCACGGGCATCGACGCCGACAGCGGCACTGTGCATGTCGGCGACGCCGCCGCATTGGACATTTGGACGCTAACCGGTGACAGGCCGGTGGTCACCTCCGGCGTCGCGCCGAGCGGCCCAGTGGAGTGCGCCGTTCAGGTGCGAGCGCACGGAGGCATCGCAGACGGCGTCGCCGAACTACGCGACGGGCAGTGGGCGGTCGACTTGCGTGCCCCGCTACGCGGTGTGGCGCCTGGCCAGACGATGGTGCTCTACCGGCCCGATCCCGACGGCGACGAGGTCATCGGCAGCGCGACAATCACACGCTAGTTCGGCACCTTGGCCAGGATGTTCGTCATCACGATGTCGGACACCGAGTCGGGAAACGCGCACGACGTGACCTCCACCAGGACGACATTCTTCACGTGGTAGTCGCGCCCGCAGCCGTTGCCGGGACGCATCTGCACCGAATCCGGCGTCGCGCGCCACTCGCCGACGAACATCGGCCCCCACGTCGTCGAGGCGCAGCCGTCGATGAGGGCGACCAAGCCGTCGAATGCGCTGCGGGCAGTCGCGGGGTCGCGGTAGGCCGCCGCGCCCTGGGAGATCAGGCCGCCGCGGGGTGGATTCTGAAACGCCGTCTTGTGAAACTCCTCGAAATCACGGCTGAACGTCTGGCTCTCTTCGAAGACCCATTGGCATTGTGGTGGAGCG
>JAVRPX010000715.1:0-6463 GCA_032161985.1 Mycobacterium sp. | reverse complement strand
TGCGCGGACAGTCGGGGTAGTGGCGCCGACAACGGCGGCACCTGTTGACAAAGGGGACGACCATGAATGAGAAAACGCCGGTCAAAGACCGGAAAGGCGACCATGGGAAGACCGATCCTACGGAGCGTGTCCGAAAGCTTGAGTTGGTGTGGGGTGGCGAGAACTCGGCGGAGTGGCAGGTCACAATCGGCCCGGTCGTATATAAACCCGGAAAGCCGAAGAAAGGCTCGGGCCATAAAATCTTGTGCGAAATGCTGAGTCTGATTATCGAGGCCGCACAACAGCAATCCATCCAGGCATCACTTGACGGGGACGCCGCGTCAGCCGCCGAAGCGGACAGCTTTATTGATCAGGCGTCGGCTGACCGTCAGCGGTTTGGTTGCTAGCTGAGCGCGGGTGACAGGTCGGGCCGCCACCAGGGGGGCGGGTGGCGGGCCGAGGAGGACTTGCTTTTGTGTTGGGTGTCAGTCTGTCAGCCGGTCGTCATCGCCGCCGCCCCCTGACCGTCCAGACCAGCGCGGTGATGATGACCCCGAGACCACCACCCACGACGAGCGCCGCGAGTGCTAAGACTGCTGTGTTCATGGTGTCACCAGCGCTTGATTATGCGGCCAGAAGAATCCTGGAACGCAGTGCGATAATTCGATCCCGAAGTGCTTCGCCGAGGCGGTCGAGGGTGACGACTGTGGCATCCGTCGCCGGAATGAGTCGACGCAGGTCGTCGGCACGTGCCCTGTTCCCGGCGGCGATGAGCTTGTGAATGTTGACGTAGAGCTTGGCGCGCGACATCTCGGCCTCGAGCCGATAACGACAAAGCAGTTCGAGAAGGTAGGCGGCCTGCATCAGGTCCGCCTCCCAAGAACGGGAGGTCGAACCGTTCTTCCTCAGGACCCCGTCCACCGTCATCGACGGTAGTCCTGATCGCGACCCCTGCCGCATGAAGTCGGCCCGCCACCCGTGGGGATCTAGGTCATGTTGGAGATTCGTACTGTCGCAGGCCCCTCGAGCGCGGTGCAGTGAGTGTTCATCGGTGGCCCGTATGTCACGGCATCGCAGGTTCGGCAATGCCAGCTGGTGTGCCCGCCGCCGCCGTGACCGAGGCAGACGACGTGTCCGACGAGGACTTGATTCGGGCCGAGTGGGTGCCCGTTCGGGCATCGCGTCGGCGGGTGGGTGATCCACTTACCGGTTGTGGTCTGCACGAGTCTCGACGATGTTGGTCTGCCCGCCTTTGGCCCAGTCGATTTCGGCGTGGTGCACCTGGCGTCCGTAGCCGGGCACCGGGCAGCCGGGGAAGGTGCAGCCGCGGTTGGCGGCGGCCAACGAGCACGCCTTCCGCTGTAAGCAAAGACCCCGCCTGCCGCGTCAATCATTCTTGATCAGCGAATTCGATGAGCTAACGAAAAACACATAATTCACCGCTGATTGTGTCGCCTACTCGTTGGTTGGGCAAATAAATTGGCGCTAGCAAAAAAAACGCCTTGAATTGATGATCTGCTGTTCACGCGGTTCGATCAACCAGCCAGAATGCATCTAGCGGATCTAATCGTCAACGTCAACCATTCGTCATTATCGCAAATAACTGACTCGACTTTTGCTGCAATTGGTGTGAGGTCGTTTCCGAAGGCGTAAGTTTCCTCCACGTCAGCGCAGTTGGCACGAGGGGAGACCGAAAATGAGTAACGCCAACAACATCGGGCGCATCGGCGCGTTAGCAGTCGCTGTGGGCATCGGAGCAGGTCTGGCAGCGACCCCATGGGTGGCGTCTGCCGAACCAAATGTGAGTGTGTCGGCCAACGGTGAGACGCGGGTGCAGAAAGGCACCGCGACCTCTTCCGTTTCCGAGGACAGCAGGGGCTCGGTGGCGATCGCCCATGGTGACGGCGCTGACGCCACGGCGACCGGCGGCGACAACAATAAGGCGATCGCCAATGGCACCGACAGTTCAGCGACTGCGAGCGACGGGAACCATAACACCGCCCGCGTCCACGGTGACAACAGCACGGCCTTCGCCGGCTCGGGCAGCGACAACACCGCCGTCGTCACCGGAAACGACAGCTCGGCCGGAGCCAGCTTCGGCAGCGGCAACAAAGCGACCGTCACCGGAGACGGCAGCTCGGCCGCCGCCTTCTTGGGCAGCGACAACACAGCGACCGTCACCGGCGACGGCAGCTCGGCCACAGCCCGCGACGGTCAAGGCAACACCGCCACCGTCACCGGCGACAACGGCAGCGTGGCCGGAGCCACCGACGGCAACAACAACACCGCCACGGTCACCGGCGACGGCAGCTTCGCCCAAGCCGGCAACGGTAATAACAACACCGCCACCGTCACCGGCGACGACTTCAGCCAGGCCGTGGCCGGTTTCGGCAACGACAACAACGCCACCGTTATCGGTGACAGCAGCGCGGCCGTAGCCGTCATCGGCAACAACAACACCGCCACCGTGACCGGCGATGGACTCAGCACAATTGCGGTGGGCGGCGATGTAACTCGCGAGTGCCCCACGGACTGCGACCCCTAGCCACGCCGAAGATCCTTCGCGGGGCCCTGTCGCAAAGGGTGTAGCACTCGTACATTCCTCGGCATGAAGACGGCCCGCCACCGTGGGGATTTAGGTGGCGGGCCGATAGACAAGCCTAGGGCTGTACTTCAGGCGTCGGGGTACACCTCATTCGGCCACCTCGACACGAAGTTGTACGTCCACGGGATTGAGTGTTCGCCAAGGAGGCAGCACCACTCGTAGCGGAGATCGTTCGCAACGCACGCGATCGCTCCGATCATGTCGACGCTGAAAGCTGCGACATCGCAGACACCGCCGTGGTCTTCGAGGCCATTAATGCGGGTCTCGTAACCGACCTCTCCGTCGTTCCAGACCCACCGAATGAGCTTTCCAACGACGGGGCCAGCGCCGCTGGTCACCAGCACGTGCTCGACGCCTTCCTCGCCGTTCATATCGACGTCCTCGATCTCTGGCGCGTAGTGGCGCCAAATCCCCGGCCGCAGACGCATTGGGTGTTGAGTGGCGGCCCGTACACCGTCTGGTCGCATTGTCGGCACGTCCATGTGGCGTGTCCGCCGCCGCCGTGGCCGAAGCAGGCTTGATGTCCGACGAGTACTTGGTTGGGGCCGAGAGTGTGGCCGTTCGGGCATCGCGTCGGCGGGTGGGTGATCCACTTCCCGGCCGTGGTCTGCACAAGCTCGCCCAACACAACTAAAAGCCTATGACCGGCGGCCGACTGAGCACTGGATTCGCCAATCCTTTCTATTGCTGTCAGTAAAAAGCGTGGCGGTAGCCATCCACAGCTAACTCACAGCCGAGAAGGGTCGGAGTGGACGAAAATAAGTAGCCGGAGTCTTGTGCCTGGTCGGGGGGATCGTTGTTGATTCTTGAAAGAGATTTCTCTCAACCATTCAGTGGCCCACTAGGACCTAGCCGCAAATTTTGTGACGCGTAGGGAAACACCTGATTCCTCCCACAAGATCAACAGGAAAAATTGACGTCGTTAACGACACCGGGGGGCTACGGGGAAGGTTTCCGAACATGGGATGTGCAGGATTTGTCGGCCGGGTCGGGGGATTGGCGGTCGCTTTGGGTATCGGTGTCGGGCTGGCCGCGGCGCCGTGGGTGGCGTCTGCTCAGCCTCCCACTTCTGGTTCCTCAACCACCGGGGGTGCCAATGTGAGTGTGTCTATCAACGGCACGCAGAAGGTGCAGAAGGGCACCGCCTATGCCGTTACTGCCGAGGGCAGCACGGGTTCCAAGGCCATCGCCGTTGGTTCGGGCAGCGCCGCGCTTGTGGATGGCAACTACAACACTGCCCGGGTGAGGGGCACCGGCAGCCTGGCGCAGATCGCGGGAGGCACTAACAACACCGCCACGGTCACCGGGGATGGCAGCGTTGCATACATCACCGGAGGCGCCAACAACACCGCCACCGTCACAGGAAACGGCAGCGGCGCCAACGCGGTCAACTGCCAAAGCTGTACGGTCACCGTCACAGGAGACGGCAGCGGGGCCGGCGTGGGGAACGGCACCAACAACACCGCCACCGTCACCGGCGACACCAGCTTCGCCGCCGCCCAGAACGGTGACAACAACACCGCCACCGTCGCCGGCAACGGCTCGGTTTCCGGTGCCGTCGGCACCCACAACACCGCCACGGTTAACGGGGACAGCAGCGTAACCACCGCCGTTGGTGTCGATAACACCGCCACGATCACCGGAAACAACGACCAAGCGATCGCCGCAGGTACCAACAACACCGCCACCGTCACCGGCGACAACCTTCCACCAGCAATAGCAATCGGCACCAATGTAATCGCCACTCAGCCCTAGAGGGTGGTGCCCGCACCCAGCAGTTCTGCCCGCCACCAGCAAAGCGGATGGCGGGCAGAACAGTAGGTCAGACGCCTACAAGCGTGATTCGGTTCCCTGCGTGCCGTATGTCCCACGCGGGTCACCCGCGAGTGTCCAGGCGTGCTGCTGGTCGGCCCGGGCGGCGATCGCGCGCTGTTCCGCCTTCCACGCGTCCACCGCGGCCTTGTGCCGCTCCCAGAACCGCGGAATCCACTTGACCGCCATCACGATCGCCGCGGCCGCGGCGATCCACCAGAAGTAGCGGATGATCAGCCCGACCACGAACAGGACGCCGATCAACTGGCCTAGTGCGTTCATGTCGGCAGATCGTTCTCCGGGGGTCCGACAAGTGCGGACCCGAACGGGTCGAGCCGGTCGATCGCCTCGACGCGCTAGTCGGCGATCGCCGCCATCATCGTGGGTGCGGATCTCTGAGTATTGATATCCCCGCGACCTAGCAAAGAGAGTCCAGCGTGAACCGATTGGGGCGGTCCAGCGTGTCACAAGTGGCCCATCCAATATCGGAGGAATGCCATGAAACGGACCATCATCTTGCCAGCCTTGATCACCGCGTTCGTCGCGCTGTCGCCCGCCGGCGTTGCCCTCGCCGACAACCCACACAGCCCAGCCAACCCCACCGGACCCGCCACCGGCCAACCGAGCCAGTCAGAAACGGTCGCGCCGCCAGGCCACAGCAGCGGCGGGTTCACCGATCACGCGCAGGTGGTTTACGCCAACCCTGCCTCCACTGGCTCCCAGGGGGGCACGAGTAGCGGGAACGTCCACGTAGTGAGCCAATACGACGTCGCAGGCTTCCAGTGGGCACAGCACCACCCGGCCCCCTAGTAAGTGAGGCGCTACGCCCTCACCTCCCGTCCAACGGGTCGGCCAGTTCGTTGGGCAATCGTTCCGTCTCGGGCGACATGTCGGTGCTCTTGCGCCGACCCCGCGCTCGCCGATTCCATCGCCGCGCCCTCTCCGAATCGTCTACGGCACAGTATCTTTCGGTTGTTGAAATCGACGAGTGCCCGAGCAGCACGCTCCGACAGCAAGCGACCACCGAACCGCGTTGGCCCGGTGGTCGCTTGGGGAAGGGGATTACTCGCTCAGTTGGTCCAGCTCGTCGGCGGCCGCGATCAGCGACTCGCCGAGATCCTGCGCCGCGGCCGCAGTCAACTCCACGCCGTTGGCGTTGACGTAGACAGCCCGCTCGATCGAGCCGTCTGCGTGCTGTACACCCTCAATGTCGACGTCGGCCTTGTTGCGGAATCGTGAGTCGCTCGGCAGTTCGACGGCGCGCTCGGTGCCGGTGAAGCGCCGCGACCAGTGCCCGGTGCCGTCATCCTCCCAGTGGAAGACCTTCCGCGCCCCGGCTGGCGTCGGCAGGTGCGCGAACATGGCTGCGTCTTGGAGGTTCATTCGGGCGTGGTCGCGGGCCATATCGAGCAGGCCAGCGGCCACGTCTGCCGGGTCAGCGAGCGCATCGCGCTCGATGCACTCCAGCGCGGTGATCTGGTCCAGGGTGAGCTGGTCGGTCAGGTCGCGCCAGGTGGTCGCGTCGTCGTGAGTGGTGGTCATTTGGCTGTCCACCTATCGACCTCGTTGGCGGCCTCGATGAGCGTGGCAGCCAGGGCGCGGGCCTGTGCGCTTGTTAGGGCGTCGTCGCGGAGGTAGACGTGTGGTGGCTCGTGCACGCTGCCGTCGTCAATCCGCCAATCTGAGAACTGGAGCGCGGTGGGCTGAACACAGACAAGGTCGATATCAAGGCCGTCGATACCGCGGACAGTGCCGAGAAGCGCACGGTAGGACTGCGGGGAATCGTCCTGCCAGGTGTCCGGGCGGGCGCCGGCAGGGATCGGCACATCGTGAACGGATCGGAAGGTGGTCATGGCTAGCTACCTCTCGGGTTGGCAGCACCCGAGTTGCACGTTTATTGCACGGCCACCTTAGAAAGCGCTATATGCGCTGGTAAATCTTGGTGCGCGATACTGGGATTGAACCAGTGACCTCTTCCGTGTCAGGGAAGCGCTCTCCCGCTGAGCTAATCGCGCGGGATCCCTCTTGGAGGTGGAGACGGGAATCGAACCCGTGTGCACGGCTTTG
>JAVRPX010000714.1:0-5988 GCA_032161985.1 Mycobacterium sp. | reverse complement strand
GGTGTGCTGTCATGCCTTTCAGAATCGCGGCTGCGGCGACGTCTGTGCTGACTCCATCTGGCACAGAAGCGACGACATCGGCTGGGGCAACGCAGTATTCGGCGTAGGCGCCGACCGCGTCGGCGGTTGCAACGCGGTTGCCCGCGCGTAGTGCCGTCACCCGATCGCCCACTGCCTCGACCGTGCCGCCTACCTCCGTGCCGAGCACGAACGGAAGTTTGTGCGGATACGAACCCGACCGGAAGTAAGTGTCGACGAAATTCACACCGATCGCTTCGGCCTTGATCAACACCTCGCCTGGCCCGGGCGAAGGCGTCGGCTTCTCCACGTTGCGCAACACTTCGGGACCGCCCGTTTCGGTGACTTCAACAGCACGCATGGTCACGATTCGAACCTCGCGCTCGCCACCTTATCGATGAAACGAGGGACAACGGCCGACGCGTGACGTTGTCCCCCAGCACAACGATGGCGCCGGACCGGCCGACAAAAATGATGGCATTGCGCGTGCTACGACGCAACGACAATATACAACCGCGCGAAGGGAATTCACAGGAAATGGCCAGCCAGAGAACCATCCGCGACGTGACCTACGACCTGCTTCGTACTCTGGAGCTGACGACCGTCTTCGGCAACCCCGGATCCACCGAGGAGACGTTCCTGAAGGACTTCCCCGACGACTTCACCTATGTCCTCGGTCTTCAGGAAGGGTCGGTGATGGCCATGGCCGACGGGTTCGCTCAGTCGACCGGCAAACCGGCGCTGGTCAACGTGCACACAGGCGCCGGTACCGGCAATGCCATGGGCAATCTGATCGCAGCCTACAAGGGCAACACCCCGCTCATCGTTACGGCGGGCCAGCAGACCCGCGAAATGGTGCTGTGTGAACCATATTTGACGAACACCGAGGGAACCCTGCTACCTCAGCCGTGGGTCAAATGGGCCTATCAGCCCGCCCGCGCTGAGGATGTCCCAGCGGCGTTCATGCGGGCCTACGCGATCGCCCTTCAGCCGCCGGCAGGCCCCGTCTTCTTGTCCATCCCGCTTGACGACTGGGATAAGCCGGCGCTGGGGCCGGCTGTGGTGAGAACGGTCAGCCATCGCGTGAGCCCGGATACCGAGCGCCTGCGCGGCTTCGCCAACCGCATCAACCGCGCGCAGCGACCCGTGCTGGTCTACGGTCCCGAGGTCGATCGAAGCGGGGCGTGGGACGCCGGCGTGGCATTCGCGGAGAAGGTCGGCGCGCCGGTGTACGGCAGCCCCCTTCCAGACAGAGTGTCCTTTCCTGAGAACCACCGCCTGTATCAGGGACCGCTGCCGATGACCATCGCCGGTGCCGAAAAGGTCCTGCATGGACACGATCTTGCGATCGTCATTGGGGCGCAGGTCTTCCGCTACTACCCCTATGTGGCGGGCGATTATCTGCCTGAGGGCACGGATCTGCTGCAGATCACCAATGATTCCGCATTGGCAGGGGCGGCGCCGGTCGGTGACAGCGTGCTCGGCGACTCACTGCTGGCGCTCGAACAACTCGTGGACATGGTCGACGACCACAGCGATCGGAATGTGCCTGCCGCACCGGTGCGTAACCCCGCAGTCGATTGGTCGGCCTCGCCGCCGCTCGCTCCGGATGCGGTGTGGTCGACCCTGGCTTCGGTGAAACCCGCCGAGTCGCCCTTGGTGACCGAGTCGACATCGACGATGGCACAACAACTGCACTGGATACCCACCAGTCGTCCGGCTTCCTTCTTCGCTACCGCCAGCGGCGGGATCGGCTGGGGCTTGCCCGCCGCGGTTGGCCTTGCGCTGGGAGACCGCGCCCGTGGCGTCAAGCGCACGGTGGTGGCGACCATCGGCGACGGGTCATGCCAGTACTCGGTGCAGGCGATGTACACGGCGGCCCAACACCGGCTACCGGTTGTGTTCGTTGTCATGCGCAACGAGGAGTACTCGATTCTCAAGTCGTTCGCGTTGCTTGAGGAAACACCGGGTGTTCCGGGTCTGGACCTACCCGGTCTCGACATCGGCTCCCTCGCTTCAGGGTTCGGATGCCGGACGGTGAATGTGGACAGCTGCGAAAAGCTCGCTCACGAATTCACGAACGCACTCGATGCCGATGGGCCCACCGTGATCGTGGTGCCTACCAAACCGCAACCGGCATACTTGGGCTGACAGAACCCATGCCTATTTACACCTGCACTGTCGCCGAATCCACATTCGGCGCCGACACAAAGCGCGCGCTGGCTAGCGAGATCGCGCGGATTCATTCATCGATGATCCACGTGCCGAGCACCTATGTGAATGTCGCCTTTCACGAGTTGGCGGCCGACGATCTGTTCGCCGGCGGCGCACCCGCGAGCCCTGTGCTGGTCACCGGCTGGGTCCGTGAAGGCCACGCCGCGGACGACACCACAAGGCTCGCCACCGAAATCTCCACCGCTGTCGCCAAGGTTTGTGAGATCGACGTGGAGAGGGTTCTCGTCGTCATCCAACCCAGCCCAGCGCGTTTCGCCGTGGAAGGGGGCCGCGTGCTGCCCGAGCCGGGTCAAGAACAAGCCTGGCTCGCCGGAAGCTGATGGACTGTCAGCGCAGACTGGCGTGCGGTTCCGGCGGAGCACCCAGGGTATTTCGGTAGGAGACCGGGACGCGGCCGTCGGCATGGGTGACGCCCAGGTGTGCGCCCAGTTCCGCGCCGGTCAGCGTGCGCCCGGAAAGCGCCATCAGCTCGGGTGACCGGTACAGCGCGGCGATTACCCGTCCGGTGAACTCGGGCGACTCGCGTCGCACGTCACGCGTCTCTGGCGGCAGGGCGTCCGCGTGCGCGCGCACGCGTTCGGTGTCCAGCCCGCCCATCCAGATCGCGACGGCGGCGACGTGGTGCGGGCGCAGTTCCCGGACCATATCGGCGGCCATTTTGTCCGCCCCCGCCTTCTGCGCTCCGTAGGCCGGACCCTGGTGATAGGACACCGCGCCATAGTGGCCAGTGTGCACAATCAGCCCGCGGCCACCCGCGATCATCAGCGGCGCGGCGTGGAAAGCGGCGATGTAGTGGGAGCGCAGCCCAACGGTGAGCAGATCCGCGACGGCCGGCGGCTCCGTCCAAAACGGGCCGGTGACGCTGGTGACCTTGGCCGCGTTGTTGACCAGGATGTCGAGCTTGCCCTGCTCGCGGCCGACCGCGGCGAACAGCTCCGCGACCGCCGAGTCATCGCCGTGGTCGACTGCCATCGGCACTCCCCGGCCGCCGGCTTCGGTAACCAGTGCGGCAGTTTCGTCGACCGTGCCGCCGTAGGGCGAATCGTCCGCGTTCCGGCTGCGGCCGGTCACGTACACCGTCGCGCCAGTCCGGCCCAGCGCCACCGCATGCCCTTGCCCGCGCCGCGGCTGGCCCCGGTCACTACTGCCACCATCGTCATGGTGTGCCTCCTCGTGTTTGATGCTGATCGAACATACGTCAGTGTACGATCACCATCGAACAGAGGAGGGCGTGGAGTGGCGAGGAACCTAGTGCACGCCGATCCGGCGACGGTGACCTTGCAGGAGGCGCTCGACGCTTTGGCCGATCCGGTACGACGCTCGATCCTGCGGGAGCTGTCGGCCGAACCGAATTTCACCCGGCCCTGCGGATCGTTCGACCTGCCGGTGTCGAAAGCGACCGCCAGCCACCACTTCGCCGTGCTCCGCGCTACCGGGCTGCTGGAGCAAGTAGACCGGGGCCCGCGCCGGTTCAACCGGTTGCGGCGCGAGGAGTTCGACGCGCGCTTCCCCGGCCTACTCGCGCTGGTGCTGGCCGAGGCGCAGGCCCCGGTCGGCCGGCTCCACGCGCACCGGTAGGGACACAGGGCATTTGATGGAGCTGATTGACCGCCACGCCGAGTGTGGCGTGCTCGACGGGCTGCTCGAGGCTATTCGCGCTGGTGAGAGCCGGGCCTTGGTGGTTTCCGGTGAAGCGGGTGTTGGCAAGACAGCGCTGCTCGCGTATCTGAGCGAGCAGGCGTCGGGCTGCCAGTTGGCGCGTGCCGCCGGTGTGCAGTCGGAGATGGAACTGCCGTTTGCCGGACTGCATCAGTTGTGCGCGCCGATGCTCGATAACCTCTCCCACTTACCACCACCGCAACGAGAAGCGCTGCGGATTGCGTTCGGCATGAGTGCCGGATCGGCACCGGACCGGTTCCTGGTCGGGCTCGCGGTGCTCAGCCTGCTCTCCGATACCGCCGAGCAACAACCGCTTGTGTGTGTGATCGATGACGAACAATGGCTCGACCGCACCTCGGCGCAAGTGCTCGGATTTGTCGCTCGCAGGCTGATGGCGGAATCGGTTGCGTTGATCTTCGCGGCTCGCGTACCCAGCAGCGAACTAGTGGGATTGCCGGAACTCGCTGTTGAAGGGCTTGCCGAGTCAGATGCGCGAGCGTTGTTGGATGCCGCTCTGACGGGGCCAGTGGACAGCCGCATACTTGATCGGGTCGTCGCCGAGACGCAGGGCAATCCGTTGGCATTGTTGGAGTTGTCGCGTGCGCTGATCCCGCGACAGGTCGCCGGTGGGTTCTGGCTGCCAGGCGCCGTGCGCTTGTCGGGCGGCATCGAAGAGCACTTCCGTCAGCGGATCGAAGCACTTCCCGCGCAGACGCGGCGACTCTTGCTCATCGCTGCAGCCGAGCCCATAGGTGATCCCGACCTGCTGTGGCGAGCCGCGACGCAGATGGGGATCGACGCCGACGCCGCAGCCCTCGCCGTCGAGGCCAACCTTGTCGAGGTCGGTTCGCGAGTGAGGTTTCGGCATCCCCTCGTCCGCTCGGTGGTTTATGGGTCCGCGCTACCGCAGGAAAGGCGAGAAGTGCATGCTGCCCTGGGCGACGCCACCGATCTGCAACGAGATCCCGATCGACGCGCGTGGCACCGGGCCAATGCTGCACCAGGACCCGACGAGGAGGTCGCCGAGGAGTTGGAGCGGTCAGCGGGTCGTGCGCGTGCCCGAGGCGGCATGGCCGCCGCAGCCGCATTCCTCGAACGCGCGACAATGCTGACCCTCGATTCCGCGAGACGCACCGAGCGCGCGCTGGCGGCGGCCTCGGCGACGATCAAGGCCGGCGCGTTCGACGCTGCACGCGATCTGCTGGACGTCGCGGAGTCGGGGTCGCCCAACGACTTTCAGCAAGCTCGGATCGACCTGATGGAAGCAGAATTCGCGCTTCTCACAAGCCGAGGCAGCGATGCGCCGTCTCTGCTGTTGAAAGCCGCCAGGCGGCTCGAGCCGATCGACGCAGACCTGTCCCGGGCGACCTACCTCCAGGCACTCGCGTCGGGCTACTTCGCCGGCCGCCTCGCCACGGGTGGGGGCGTGCTGGAAGTGGCGCGCGCCGCGGCGACCGCACCCCCGCCGGCGAATGCTCCGCGTGCCTCCGACCATCTGCTGGATGGACTTGTGGCGCACTATAACTCGGGCTATGAGGCCGGCCTGCCGATACTCCGCAAGGGGCTCCAAGCATTTGGCACTGGCATGCCGGTTGACGAGGAGTTGCGGTGGCATTGGGTGGCGGGCATTGTGGCCCGCCACGTCTGGGATGACGAGAGCTGGCACCTGCTCTCGGATCGGCATGTGCAGTTGGCCCGTTCCGTTGGGGCGCTCAGCGAGCTGCCGGTCGCACTCAATTCGCGGGCGTTCATGCTGCTCTTCGCCGGCGAGCTGCCTGCCGCTGCAGCGCTGATTCAGGAGCTGCAACCGGCGATCGAGGCGACCGGCACCAGACTCGCTCCCTACGCAGCCCTCGGCCTCGCCGTTCTAGCAGGCAGAGCGGCGGAAGCGACCGCTCTGATCGATGCCATCCCAAGGGATGTGACCCCGCGGGGCGAAGGAATCGGGCTGACCGTCGTGGATTGGGCGCACGCCGTGCTGAGCAACGGGCTCGGCAACTACCAGGAGGCGGTGACGGCGGCTCAACGGTCGACCGGCTACCTGAGGGAGACGACGGCCCCGACGTGGGCGATGGC
>JAVRPX010000713.1:0-3693 GCA_032161985.1 Mycobacterium sp. | reverse complement strand
GTGCTGAGGCGGTGCTCGCCAACCACTGCACCGTGCTCGACGGCGCGGTGATCGGGTCGCGCAGCCTGATAGCCGCGCACTCGCTGGTGGTCGGCGGGACGAAGATCCCCGACGAGGTGCTGGTGACCGGGTCGCCTGCCAAGGTGCGGGGTCCGATCGCGGGCACCGGGGCGCAGATGTGGGTGGACACCAACCCCGGCGCCTACCAGGACCTGGCACGCCGTTATATGACCGGACTGCGCCCGATTACCTAGCCGTTCGCCGTACCGTATCGACATGACAATCGGCCAGGTTGCTCAGCTATGGCGCTATCCGGTCAAGTCGCTGGGCGGTGAGCGGGTAGAACACGCCGACATCGGTCCTAGGGGTGTTCTTGGCGACCGGCTATGGGCCGTTCGCGACCTCGAACGCGACGTCACGGCGTCGGCTCGGCAGTTACCGGTCCTGCTGACCGCGACGGCCCGATACGTCGGGCCCGTCCCCGCGGATGCCGGCCCGGGGAATGTCCCCGAGGTCGAAATCAGCTTCCCCGACGGCACGGTGGTGTCCAGCAGCGACGATGCTGTGCACGCGAAGCTCTCCGAATTGGCGGGCCGCGATGTCAGGCTGACGGCTCTGCCGCCCGCGGAGGACACCAGCTTGCACAAGCTGACCCGCGAGGAGCGCTCCGAAACATTGTCGCCCGCGTTCGTTCGCGCTTCCTTCGGCGTCGCCGACGATGAGAAGCTGCCCGATCTCTCGATGGTGCGGGTCTCGGACATGGTCAACTTCGCCCGCTACTCCACCCCGCCCGGCCTGTTCGTCGACCTCGCGCCGGTCCATGTGCTCAGTCAGACCAGCCTGGCGACCATCGGCGCAGAGATCGGCAGCGATCTGGACGTACGCCGATTCCGGCCCAATGTGCTACTGGCGCTTGATGATCCAGACGACGGACTGCCGGAGTCGCACTGGACCGGCGCGCGAGTCGTGCTTGGCGAAGCGGTTCTCGATGTCATGATGCCGACTGTTCGCTGCGTCGTACCCAGCCGCGCGCAACCCGGGTTCGAGGTCGATCGCCGCATCACCAAGGCGGTGGCCGTTCGAGCGCAGCGGTGCCTCGGGGTCTACTGCGGTGTCGACTCCGGCGGCACGGTCCGGGTTGGCGATGACGTTTCGGTTCGACCGGCCAACGCGGGTCGGAAGGTGCTCAGCGACGCGGCCCGGCGCGCGAAGCGGGTGACGTTCGGCTTGGTCACCGGGGCAACGGAGCGGTTTTCGCGTTAGATCCTGCGTGCGCTGGCTGTGGCGCGGTCGAGTTCCCAGAAAGCGCGTAGCGCGACCATCTTGCCCTCGTCGTTGACGCGGTAGGTGAACACACCCTCGGCGGTGACCTCGTATCCAGCGGCCCTGATCACGATGTTGCCGACGTTGGCTTCCTCGTTGCCGCACTGGTACGTCTTCTCGAAGTTGAACGTGAGTTCACTCGGTGCGATCGCCATGTCGTAGAACTTCGCGATCGCCTCCTTACCGCGGTGGCCCTTGCCCTCCGGGTCGAAATGCGACGGCCCGATCGGATCTTCGATGACCGCGTCGTCGGCGAAGACGGCCAGCCACGCCTCCTTGTCGCGGGCCATCGCGGCTTCGCGGGAACGCTTGCCCGCCAGGTGAACCGGCGAGTCTGTCATTGCTGCCATCCCGAATGGATGTAGGTGTCGGCGAACCGCCTCAGCGAATCCTTCTTCTTGTCGATCGGAGCATCGAAGCCAAGCCCGTCGAATATCCATGGGATGACGATGTTGTCGGTGACGCCGGCCTCCGCGAGCTCGCGGTGCCCGTCGACGCCGAACTTGTCGATGCAGACCGCTTGGTATTCGAATGGCTGGTCGTCACGGCTGTATTCGCCGCGCAACGCGTTGAGCTTGCCGATGGTCTCGGACAGTTGGTCACAGGTCATCATCGCGCTGGTCCAGCCGTCGCCGATACGGGCGGCGCGCTTCAATGCGACCTCGGTGTGACCGCCGACGTAGAACGGCACCGGCTTGCTGGGCGCCGGGCTCATCTGCAGCTTGTCGAAATCGTAGAACTCGCCGCGGAATTCGACCATGCCGCCGTCAAGGACAAGCTTGATCACCGCGATCATCTCGTCGACGCGCTTGCCGCGCTTCGCGTACGGCACGCCGCACCACTCGAATTCCTCAGGAGCCCAACCGATGCCGACGCCGAATCCGAAGCGGTTGTTGGTCAGGTTGGCCACGGAGCCGACCTGACGCGCCAGCAGCAGCGGATTGCGGGAGCCGAGCTTCATCACGTTTGTGTAGAAGCGCAGCGTCGACGTCACCGCGCCCATTGCGCCCGCGACGATCAGCGGATCGGCCCAGGGCGTGTCCTCGTTCCACATCCGGGAGCCGTCGGCCGTATACGGGTAATCCGCTGACTGCTTCTCCATGTAGAAGATCGAATCCGGCAGCGCAATCGAGTCGAACCCGACTTCCTCTGCGGTCTTTGCGAGTTCGACGAGTTGCTCGATCGGACTCATTGCCACACTGCAGGTGTACTGCATCCTGCTCATGGCTTGTCCGCCGGCTTGTCTGAACTGACGACCCACATCGAGTAGTACTGCGACCCACCGCCGTAAGCATGACCCAGCGCCTTGCGCGCGCCCTCGACCTGGTGGTCACCGGCCTTGCTCATCACCTGAATCGCCGCCTCGGCGAAGCGGATCATGCCCGACGCGCCGATTGGATTGGACGACAACACACCGCCGGACGCATTGAGCGGAATCCGCCCGCCGATCGCGGTCTCTCCGGCCTCGGTCAACTTCCAGCCTTCACCTTCGGGCGCAAACCCGAGGTTCTCCAGCCACATCGGCTCGAACCACGAGAACGGAACATAGATCTCCGCGACGTCGATCTCGTCGATCGGGCTGGTGATCCCTGCGGCCTTCCACAACGCCTTTGCGGCGTCACGCCCCGCTTGCGGGTTGACCTGGTCGCGACCGGAGTACGCCAGCGGCTCGGTGCGCAGGGCGGTGGCGTGGATCCAGGCCACCGGATTTCCCTCCTGGACGCGGCGATCCGCGATCTCTTGGTCGCCGATGACCAGCGCGCACGCACCGTCGGACGACGGGCAAGTCTCATCGAAACGGATGGGGTCCCAGAGCATCTGCGACGCCATCACCTTCTCCAGCGTGATGTCAGGCTGATGCAGATGCGCCAACGGGTTCTTGGCGCCGTTCAGCCGATCCTTGACCGCGACCATCGCGCCGATGTGCGTCGGGGCACCGGATCGACGAATGTAAGCGCGCACGTGCGGTGCGAAGTAGCCACCGGCGCCGGCACCCACCGGCTTGGTGAACGGCACCGGAATGCTCAACCCCCACATGGCATTCGACTCGGACTGCTTCTCCCACGCCATTGCCAGCACGCGCCGGTACTTGCCCGACTTCACCAGGCTTGACGCGACCACGCCGGTCGATCCGCCGACCGACCCCGCGGTGTGCACCCGGATCAGCGGCTTACCGGTCGCGCCGACGGCGTCGGCCATGAACAGCTCCGGCATCATGACGCCCTCGAAGAAGTCGGGTGCCTTGCCGACGACCACCGCGTCAATGTCGTGCATGGTCGATCCGGAGTCGGCCAACGCCTTGTCGATGGCTTCCCGAACCAGGCCGTTCATCGAGACGTCATGGCGCTTGGCGACATACTTCGTCTGGCC
>JAVRPX010000712.1:0-5844 GCA_032161985.1 Mycobacterium sp. | reverse complement strand
GACGTTTCCGCCGCGATCCCGCCGCTCGCCGGGGTATCGCCGGGGTGAGCGGGATTACGAGCTGATCCATTCGCTCTGAAAACGCCTCTACCAGCGCCTTTTCGGTGCCCCCACTGGGACTCGAACCCAGACTGTGCGGATTTTAAGTCCGCTGCCTCTGCCAATTGGGCTATGGGGGCCACGCCTGATGGTAGAGACAGGCCCCCGCGTGCCCTAGTCGGCAGGCAGCAACGTGATGGGACTCGGCGACAGGGTCAGCCCGGGCCGCGGATAGCGAAACCGGATGCACGCATCTTCGGTGACCTCGTTGATCGTCTGGGCAACCCGGCGCAACCTGCGCGGGTCGACCTCACCGTCTGTGAGGTCGACGTCGCCGACACTCAACCTGGACAGCACGCCACCAAACTTCCGGCTGATGCCTGCCATCTCTGCAATCATCGCGACGATGATCTCGGCCAGGTCGGTGAGGTCGGCGCCGTCGGCCCGGTAGTGCAAACCATGGAACTGGACCCGACGATCCACCATCAGTGGCCTGTCCAGACACGCATCCGTGACGTCGACGAGAACCGCTTGAGGCCCCGAGGCACATGCCCGCAGCATTGCCATCTGTTCGGCGGAGTCGACAATGACTCGGCCTACGCCGAAGTCGAGCGCAGTCAGGCCTACCACTCCATCGAGCCCATGCATCACGATGTGTGACGGATGAATCCCCGCAACGACGGCCCAGTCAAGCTCGTCGACGCTGGTGACGTCGACAGTCACGCGCTCACGCCGCATCCAGCCGGCCATCGCGTCGAGTTGCATTGCCCGTGCCGGATAGCCGATGGCCGTTCCTCGAAACGCTTTGCGGTACAAGGCACAACGGCGCAGAGCGATCGCT
Organism: Mycobacterium sp.; assembly: GCA_032161985.1. Taxonomy (GTDB): domain Bacteria; phylum Actinomycetota; class Actinomycetes; order Mycobacteriales; family Mycobacteriaceae; genus Mycobacterium. The sequence continues at coordinate 4,964 of JAVRPX010000712.1, read as the reverse complement.
TCATCAAGTCGCACATCGGTTGCGAGACGCGACCCGATATCGACGCGACGGGACGCAACTGCATCAAGTGGGTGGAGGATCATGCCGCGTCGTGCTCCACAATCGACAAGCCCGGCGCCAGCACGACAAGCGGGCGGGGATACCGCATCGTGGCACACGCGTCATCGAGTGACTCGTCGATCTGGCTCGCCAGTTCCGGCAATTCGACTGCCCAGTCACCGGACGGGACCGCGCGGCCACCGCCGAGACCCAGGCGGGTCAGGACGACGCCGTCACGCCGCCGGATCTGCGTCATCTCGGTGATCATGTGACCGATCGCGGCCGGGTAGCTGACGAAGTCGTGCTCTTCCGAGCCGACATCACAGTGCAAGCCGATGAGATTCAACCGCCTAGCGGCCAGCACGGCCTCGACGGCACGATCGAGTTCGATTGAGTCGAAACGGAATCCGCGCTTCTCCGTGCCCGCCCCCGCCAGGACCGGTGCATTCACGTCGGTCACGGACACAAACACGCCCTGCGTCCTGGCGCCAACCGTGGCCAGCAGGTCGATCTGGGCCATCGAACTCACCACCACGCGGCCAACTTCGAGATTGGCGGTAGCACGCAGCTCCGAATCGGTCATGCCATCGGCGTGGACGGTCATCCGTGCCGGATGGATGCCGGCCGCGATCGCCACCGCGAACTCCTGACCGGTCCGCAGATCGATTGCCAGACGCTGATCCCGCGCCCACTTCGCGACTGGGAGGTTTCTGAGAGCGTAAGCGGGCAGCGCGATCTCGGTCATCGGGAATGACTTGCGATAGACCTCGCAACGACGCAACACGGCCTGCTCAGGCGGAGCCGGGTCAGTCACCTTGGATCCTGAGAGCACGGAAAGAAAGACGCCGGAGATAGTCACCGAAACCTTTTCTCATCGAGCCCCCGGCCTCATGCCAGAGAGCACCAACTTCGACAATCGCGCAGCCAGTGCCACGGTGACCAGTGGCTTTGCGACATCTTGACGCCCCAACAACAAACCTTGACGCCCCATTGACATCGGCGGCCTACCCCAGCGCGTCGGCGACAGCCCCACGTGGAACCGCCCAGCCGACCGGAAATCCGTAAAGGAATGCCGCCCACTCGTCAAGAAACCGTTAAGGCCGGTATCGGCACCGTTGAGCTGCGTTGATCCTATGTTAGGGCGCCGAAATCCGGCGACCCGTAAACGTTGGAGACGGTATGTCCGTAGTGGTGTACATCGTGCTGACGGTGGTGATCTTCGCCCTGCTCGGCCTGGTTCAGAAGTTGGTCGAAGGACTGTGAGCTACGAAAACGTCGTCGGCCTGGTGCTGTCGATTCTCCTTGCGCTGTTTCTCTTTGCCGCTCTGCTCTTCCCCGAGAGGTTCTAGTGAGTACTACGACAGCGGGGATCCTGTTCCTCGTATCGCTGATCGTCGCGCTGGTGGCCGTGCATGTGCCGCTGGGCGACTACATGTACCGCGTGTACACCTCCAAGAAGGACTCGCGCGGCGAGCGCGTGATCTACCGCCTCATCGGCGCCGACCCCAAGGCGGAACAGACCTGGGGCGCTTACGTCCGCAGCGTGCTGGCCTTCTCGGCCATCAGCATCCTGTTCCTCTTCATCTTCCAGCTCGTCCAGGGCAAGCTGCCGCTGCACCTCAACGATCCCGCCACGCAGATGACCCCCGCGTTGGCCTGGAACACCGCGGTCAGCTTCGTGACGAACACCAACTGGCAGGCGTACTCGGGTGAGTCCACCCAGGGACATCTCGTCCAGATGGCCGGCCTCGCCGTTCAGAACTTCGTCTCGGCAGCCGTCGGCATGGCAGTCGCGATCGCCCTGGTTCGGGGGCTGGCCCGGCGCAACACCGGCGAGCTCGGCAACTTCTGGGTTGACCTTGTTCGCGGTTCCATCCGAATTCTGTTGCCACTCTCCGTGATTGCCGCGATCATCCTGGTCGCAGGCGGGGCCATCCAGAACTTCCACCTGCACGGCCAGGTCGCCAACACGCTGGCAGGCGGGCAGCAGACCATCACCGGTGGTCCGGTGGCGAGCCAGGAAGCCATCAAGGAACTCGGCAACAACGGCGGCGGGTTCTACAACGCCAACTCCGCGCACCCGTTCGAGAACCCGAACTCGTGGACGAACTGGTTCGAGATCTTCCTGTTGCTCGTCGTCAGCTTCTCGCTTCCCCGCACGTTCGGTCGGATGGTCGGCAGCAAGAAGCAGGGCTACGCGATCGCCTCCGTCATGGCAAGCCTCGCCCTGATCAGCGTTACGTTCATGATGTGGGTACAGCTACAGCACCACGGCACGGTGCCCACCGCGATCGGCTCGGCGATGGAAGGTGTCGAACAGCGCTTCGGCGTGGCCAACTCCGCCGTGTTCGCCGATGCCACCACGCTGACATCAACCGGCGCCGTGAACTCGTTCCACGACTCTTACACCAGCCTCGGCGGCATGATCACGCTGTTCAACATGCAGCTCGGCGAGGTCGCGCCAGGCGGAGCGGGCTCGGGCTTGTACGGCATGCTCATCCTGGCGATCATCACTGTGTTCATCGCCGGCTTGATGGTCGGCCGCACCCCGGAATACCTCGGCAAGAAGATCACCCCGCGTGAGATCAAGTTGGCTGCAACGTATTTCCTGATCACCCCGCTCATCGCGCTGACCGGAACCGCCGTGGCGATGGCTCTGCCCGGCGAGCGGGCCAGCATGCTCAACACCGGCCCGCACGGCCTCTCGGAAGTGCTCTACGCGTTCACGTCCGCAGCCAACAACAACGGCTCGGCGTTCGCGGGCATCAGCGTCAACACCGAGTGGTACAACACCGCGCTGGGACTCGCGATCGCATTCGGCCGCTTCATGCCGATGATCTTCGTCCTCGCGCTGGCCAGCTCGCTGGCCAAGCAGGGCAAGGCGCCGGACTCCATCGGCACGCTACCCACCCACCGACCGCAGTTCGTCGGCATGGTCGCAGGAGTCACGCTGATCCTTGTCGCCCTCACCTTCTTGCCCATGCTCGCGCTCGGGCCCCTCGCTGAAGGAATTCACTGATGACCACACCCACCCTCGACGCACCGCACGCCCAGCCGAAAACCACTGGCTCCAAGCGCATTCAGGGCGGCCTGCTAGACCCGAAGATGCTGTGGAAGTCGCTACCTTCCGCACTGCAGAAGCTCGACCCACGCACGCTGTGGCGCAACCCGGTCATGTTCATTGTCGAGATCGGGGCGGTCTGGAGCACGATCCTCGCGGTCGCCGAACCGTCCTGGTTCGCCTGGCTGACCGTGATATGGCTGTGGCTGACAGTCGTTTTCGCCAACGTCGCCGAGGCCGTCGCCGAGGGCCGCGGCAAGGCGCAGGCTGAATCGCTGCGTCGCACCAAGACGGCGACCATGGCCCGCCGCCTGGTCGGCTGGACGCCTGGCGCTCCCGGCCACGAAGAGGAAGTCGCCGCACCACTGCTGCAGCAGGGCGACGTCGTCGTGGTCGAAGCCGGCCAAACCATCCCCGGCGACGGCGACGTCGTCGAAGGCATTGCCTCGGTGGACGAGTCCGCGATCACCGGCGAATCCGCACCTGTCATTCGCGAGTCCGGCGGCGACCGCTCCGCCGTCACGGGCGGCACGACTGTGCTGTCGGACCGCATCGTCGTCAAGATCACGCAGAAGCCGGGCGACAGCTTCATCGACCGGATGATCGCGCTCGTCGAAGGCGCCAACCGGCAGAAGACACCCAACGAGATCGCGCTGAACATCCTGCTCGCGTCGCTGACGATCATTTTCGTGTTCGCCGTCGCGACCCTGCAGCCGCTGGCCATCTTCTCCAAGGCGAACAACCCCGGTGTCCCGGATACCTTGGCGCTCACCGGCAGCGGTGTGAGCGGCATCGTGATGGTCGCGCTGCTCGTCTGCCTGATCCCGACCACGATCGGGGCTCTGCTCTCGGCAATCGGCATCGCCGGAATGGACCGCCTCGTGCAGCGCAACGTGCTGGCCATGTCCGGTCGCGCCGTGGAGGCCGCGGGCGACGTCAACACCCTGCTGCTGGACAAGACCGGCACCATCACGCTGGGCAACCGGCAGGCCGCCGCCTTCGTACCGGTGACGGGTGTGTCACCGGAAGCGCTGGCCGACGCCGCGCAATTGTCCAGCCTCGCCGACGAGACGCCGGAAGGCCGCTCGATCGTGGTGTTCGCCAAGGAGGAGTACGGGCTGCGGGCACGCACACCGGGTGAACTCGACAAGGCGCACTGGGTCGAGTTCACCGCGACCACCCGGATGTCCGGCGTCGACCTCGAAAACGGACACAGCCTCCGCAAGGGCGCAGCCAGCTCGGTCGCCGACTGGGTCCGCAACCAAGGTGGCCGCGTGTCAACCGAACTGGGCGACATCGTCGACGGCATCTCCGCCGCCGGCGGCACTCCCCTGGTCGTCGGACAGGTCATTCAAGAAAGCGGAGTGCCGGCTGCATCGGTTTTGGGCGTCATCCACCTCAAGGACGTCGTCAAACAGGGCATGCGCGAACGTTTCGACGAGATGCGCAGGATGGGCATCCGCACGGTGATGATCACCGGCGATAACCCGTTGACCGCCAAGGCCATTGCTGACGAGGCAGGTGTCGACGACTTCCTCGCCGAGGCCACTCCCGAAGACAAGATGGCTCTGATCAAGAAGGAGCAGGCGGGCGGCAAGCTGGTCGCGATGACCGGCGACGGCACCAACGACGCACCGGCGCTGGCGCAGGCCGACGTCGGCGTGGCGATGAACACCGGCACTTCGGCGGCCAAAGAGGCCGGCAACATGGTCGACCTCGACTCCGACCCGACCAAGCTCATCGAGATCGTCGAGATCGGCAAGCAGCTGCTCATCACCCGCGGCGCGCTGACGACGTTCTCGATCGCCAACGACATCGCCAAGTACTTCGCCATCATTCCGGCGATGTTCGTGGCGTTGTTCCC
>JAVRPX010000711.1:0-6100 GCA_032161985.1 Mycobacterium sp. | reverse complement strand
TGGCCGAGGAAATCGACACACCCGGCGACGGGCAGATCAAGGCCATGATCACGATCGCAGGAAACCCGGTGCTGTCGGCGCCCGACGGCGACCGGCTCGACCGTGCCCTCGAGGGCGTCGGGTTCATGCTCAGCGTCGATCCGTATCTCAACGAGACGACGCGCCACGCGGATGTCATTCTGCCGCCACCGCCGCCGTCGCAGAGCGCCCACTTCGATTTCGCACTCAACAACCTGGCCGTGCGCAACAACGTCCGCTACTCGGCGCCGGTGCTGCCGCTCGACCGGCCCGACGAAGCGGAGATCCTGTCCCGAATCGCCCTCATTCTGTTCGGCATTGGCCCTGACGGGGATCCGGCACTCGTCGACGAGCAAGTCATCGCGACGACCTTGGCCAAGGAGACTGCCGACGCCGACTCCCCCGTGGCCGGTCGCGCCGTCGACGAACTGACTGCGATGCTCGCCCCCGGTCCCGGATACGAACGCCGCTTGGACATGATGCTTCGGCTAGGGGCCTACGGCGACGCGTTCGGCGCCAAGCCCGATGGCCTCACACTGGAGCGGCTCAAGGCGGCCCCGCATGGCATCGACCTCGGACCGCTGCAACCACGTGTACCCGAGGTACTGCGAACCTCAACGGGGAGAATCGAACTCGCGCCCGAGCCGCTCATCGCCGACGCCGCGAGGTTGCGGGATGGCCTCGGCCGGAGCACCGACGGATTCATGCTGATCGGCCGGCGGCATCTGCGCTCGAACAACAGTTGGATGCACAACGTGCCCGCACTGGCCGGCGGAACGAACCTGTGCACGCTGCGGATCCATCCCGACGACGCCGCTGAACTCGGCCTCACCGATACCGCGGTCGTCAAGGGCCCCGGCGGTGAACTATTGGCCCCGATCGAGGTGACCGATGGCATGCGGCGCGGCGTGGTCTCGCTTCCGCACGGGTGGGGGCATGACCGGGGCGGCACGGGACAGGAGCTCGCGGCCAGTCAGCCCGGCGTCAACGTCAACCAGCTCAACGACGGCGGTCAGCTCGACCCGCTGTCGGGTACGGCCGTGCTCAACGGCATTCCGGTCGACATCGCGCCCGCGGGTTAGGTGAGTTCGAAGATCACCGTCACCGAGAAACCGACGGTCTGCTGGCCGGGCTCCACCGGGACGGCCGCCATCTCGGCGCCCCGCGAGTAGGGCATCGGGGGCTGGGGCGGCGTCGCACCCCCCGATTCCGTGATCGAGATGACCTTGCCGAGGGCGAGCCCGGACAGCTGCGCGTACTGCTCGGCTCGGTCCTTCGCGTCGTTGAACGCCCGGCTGCGTGCGTCCTTCACGAGCTGCGAGTCGTCCTCGATCGAATAGTTCACCGAGTTGATCCTGGTGGCGTCGCCGCCGGTGCTGACGATCAATGACAACGTCTGCGATGCGGAATCCAGCTTGCGGATCTTGACGTCGATCGAATTGTTGGCCCGGTACCCGATGATGGCGGTGCTATCGCCGCCCGCGAATTGTGGCTGCAGGCTGACCTGCGTGGTGCTGATGTCTTTGCGGTCGATGCCTGAGCCAACCAGCGCGTCGATGACCGCCCGCTGACGGTCGCTGGTCTGGTTCATCGCTCCGGTGACGTCGGGTGCGACGAACTCGATCGAGGCGTTGACGGTCAGCGTGTCCGGCGTGCCTTGCACCTCACCGGCGCCAACGACGGTGACCTGCCGGGTTTCCTTGTCGGCGCTTGCCGTTGGCCCTGACGACGCGTCACAGCCCGATAGCGCGGCGGCAGCGAGCCCCACCGCGGCGAGAAGCAGCAAACGGGTCGGCATCTTCGCTCTCGCTGCGATCGGCATGCCTGGCACGATACCTTCAGGGAGTCACCAGGATCTTGCAGTGCGCGTCGGGGTGCGCCAGGTCGTCGAATGCGGCACCGACACCATCCAGGTCGACCTCGCCGGTGATCATCGGTGCCACGTCGATGTCGCCCTCGGCGATCGCCCGCAGGCAATCCGTGAATTCGGTCGGGTCGTAGGCCAGCACGAACTGCACGCTGATCTGCTTGGCGATGGCGAAATACGGATGGACGGTGTCGGCCTGCATACACACACCCGCGACGACGACGCGCGCGCCGACCGGCGCACGGCGCAAGATGTCGTCGATGATGCCCGGCACGCCGACGGCCTCGAAGACCACCCTCGGTGAAGTGCCGTCGAAGGGCGATCCGTTGGCAGGATCGACGGTCGTGGTGGCGCCCATCGTCTGGGCAAGTTCGCGTCGCCCCGCCGAATAGTCAGCCGCAACAATGGTTTCCACGCCGCGGTGACGCAGCGCCGCGATGATCGCGATCCCTATCGGCCCGCAGCCCAGCACCAGCGCGGTCTCACCGCGCTCGATCGCTGACTTGTTCACTGCGTGAAGGCCGACGGCCATCGGCTCGGTCAGGGCGGCATGCCGCGGGTCCAGCCCGTTGGGGATGGGTGTCAGCAGTGGCGCCGACAACAGCATCCGCTCGGCATAACCGCCGATTGTCTTGTTGGAGTACACAATCGGTTCGAAACCCGTCGACGAAAGCAGCACCGGTAGCGACGTGACGAGCGTGCCAGGTGCCGGCGCTTCGGTATCGGGGCCGGATTCGAGCACCTCTGCGCTGAACTCGTGACCCATGAAGACGTCGCGGTTCAGGTCGATCTGCATGCCGCCGTTGCCGCCGAAGCCGTCGATCTGGTCGTTGAGTTCGAGGACGTCCGCGCCGTGTTTGGCGAAATGCAGGTCAGAGCCGCAGATTCCGCAGGCCTTCACGCCGACGAGCGCCTGACCCGGACCGGGAACCGGCTCGGTCACATCGTCGCGCAGCACCATGCGACCGTCGCGAAGCACCGAGGCGCGCATCAGCCGTCCTGCCCTTCTGAGCCTTCGGCTTCCATCTTGAGCTCGTCGGTGTGCTCGTTGATCGCCTTGACGATGGCCTCGCCTGCCCGGCCGAGTAGCTTGTCGCGCATGCCCTTGGCCCAGTCATGCGACGCGCGCGGTGCGGTCAGCTGACCCTTGAAGTGCGGCATGACCTCACGGGCGAACAGTTCGTAGGAGTGGTAGGTGGCCGCAGGCGACGCCCAGTCGTGGCCGAGCAGCAGCAGGGTGCCGAACCCACCGGATTGCTCGAGTAGGTCCTGAACGTAGGCGATCGCGTCGCCCGGTGTGCCGATGCATGAATTACCTTTGCTCGCATACTCTTCGACGAACTCGCGCGGCGACTGGTTTGTCCCCTCAACGGAGTTCGACAACGGCACGAAACCGGCTGCACCGAAGTAGTTCGCGAAGTCCTGCAGCCCGTAGGTGCAGTCGTCGATCGCCTGGTCGCGGGTGTCGGCGAGATGCATGATGGCCAGCACCCGCCAGTCAGAGCGGTCGGGCTCGTCCCGGCCGGATTTCTCGGCCTGATCCACGACCACCTGCCAGGTGTTCTCCAGCGCCGCATACCCGCCAGGCACCGACATCGAAAGCGACAGCAGCGACGTGCCCAGTGCGCCGGCCAGCCGAGGGCCGGACGGGGAAATCATTGCTGCCGTGGAGATTTCGGGGTACGGCCAGGTGTACGGCCTGATGTGAAGCTGGGCGTCGCGCAGCGTGAACCAATCGGAATGCCTGCTGACCCGTTCCTCCGGCGCGGCCCGGAACAGCGCCAGGATCGCCTCCAGCGACTCCTGCATCATCCGCCGCTGCTCGACCGGATCTATGCCCATCATGTACGCGTCCGACGGCAATGCACCCGGGCCGGTGCCGAACATCACCCGTCCCCGAGTCAGGTGATCGAGCAGCACCCACCTGTCCGCCACCATCAGCGGATGGTGATACGGCAGCGACACCACACCGGTGCCGAGGCGAATGTGCTTGGTTCGCTCGGCGGCCGCGGCGATGAACACCTCGGGACAGGCGATCAGCTCATAGCCGCCGGAGTGATGCTCACCGAACCACACCTCGTCATAGCCGAGTCGGTCCAGCGCCACGGTCCGTTCCATGTCGTATTCCAGTGCAACGGTGGGGGATTGGCCGACCGGGTGGAACGGTGTAATGAAGACCCCGAAGTTCATTGGGCGGTCCATGGCAACTCCAATCTGGACAGGAAGTCGAGCACTGTCTCGTTGACCTCATCGGGCCGCTCCTGCTGGAGCCAGTGACCGGCGCCCTCGATCATCACTTCGCGGTAGTCGCCGGAGACCACGTCGCGAACACGATGGCGGGGTGTGTAGGCCAGCGTCGGGTCGGCGCCTCCTCCGATGAACAGCGACGGCACGGAGATCGTCGCGGCTGGAGTCGTCGCTGTCAGTTCCCAGTTGCGGTCGAAGCAGCGATACCAGTTCAGCGGTGCGGTGAAGCCCGTCCTGGTGAATTCCGCGACGTAATGGTCGAATTCGTCCTGGCTGATCCAGTCGGGCAGCCCACCCGGCTCCGGAATGCGGTCGATGAAGCCCTCCGGACCGGGTTGCAGCATTCGCAGCGCCGCGGCCTCGTCGGGGGTCGACAGCGAGCCCATCAGCCGCCGCAGACTGGTGGCCGGGTCTCGCGACAGTTCGGCGTCGGCGGGACCGGGCTCCTGGAAGTAGAGGATGTAGAAGAAGTTGTCGCCGAAGACCTTGCGGAAGGCCTGCGTCGTCGGCACCCGCGGTCGCGGCACCGGAGGCACGCTCAAGCCGACCACTCCCGCGAACCGTTCCGGGTGCAGCAGCGGGGCCCCCCAGGCCACCACGCCGCCGAAGTCGTGCCCGACGATCACCGCGCGTTCGGTGCCGACGTCATCGAGCAGGCCGACGATGTCGGCGGACAACTCGACGACGTTGTAGGCGTCGACGGCGTCCGGCTTCGACGACCCGCCGTAGCCGCGCTGATCGGGTGCCAGCACGCGGTAGCCGGCCTCGGCCAACGCCGGAATCTGGTGACGCCAGGAGTACGCCAATTCGGGGAAGCCGTGGGCCAGGACCACCACCGGCGCGCCCCGCTCGCCCGCATCGATGACCCGGAGCCGTACCCCATTCGTCTCAACTAACCGTTCGGTCGATGTGAGCACGACCACAGCCAAGCACAGGCCGCTGCGCGCCGGGAAGAGCCTCTCTCAAGCGTCGAACGTGGGTTACCCGCACGCCTTGAGGGCAAGAAGTGTGCGGGTAACCCACGTTCGTCGGAAGGAGGCCAGACCCGGCGGGAACTGTGATTCGTTGGTCTAGCGGTAGCCTGAACTATCCCAGCTGCGCGTATTGGAAGGACCTGGCCGGAGTCGGCCGATGCTTGATGAACCGGAAAAATGTGATCCGCACGCTCACCGCGATCGCTGTGGTGTTGTTGCTGGGCTGGTCGTTCTTCTATTTCAGCGACGACACCCGCGGATATAAGCCCGTCGACACCTCGGTGGCGATGGCCCAGATCAACAGCGACAACGTCAAGAGCGCGCAGATCGACGACCGCGAGCAGCAGCTGCGGCTGGACCTGAAGAGCGGCAACGGCGACACGGACAACGCCGACAAGGTCATCGCCAAGTACCCGACGGGGTACGCCGTTCCGCTGTTCGACGCGTTGAGCGCGAAGAACACCAAGGTCAACACCGTTGTGAACCAGGGCAGCATGCTCGGATCCCTGTTGATCTACATGCTGCCGCTGCTGCTGCTCGTCGGGCTGTTCGTGATGTTCTCCCGCATGCAGACCGGTGGCCGGATGGGCTTCGGCTTCGGCAAGTCGAAGGCCAAGCAGATTAACAAGGACTTGCCGAAGACCACGTTCGCCGACGTGGCGGGCGTCGACGAGGCGGTCGAGGAGCTCTACGAGATCAAAGACTTCCTACAGAACCCGACGCGGTATCAGGCGCTTGGCGCCAAGATCCCCAAGGGCGTGCTGCTCTACGGCCCGCCAGGCACCGGCAAGACGCTGCTGGCGCGCGCCGTCGCAGGAGAAGCTGGCGTTCCGTTCTTCACGATTTCGGGTTCGGACTTCGTCGAGATGTTCGTCGGCGTTGGCGCGTCGCGGGTCAGGGACATGTTCGAGCAGGCCAAGCAGAACAGTCCCTGCATCATCTTCGTCGACGAGATCGACGCGGTCGGCCGTCAGCGCGGCGCAGGCCTCGGCGG
>JAVRPX010000710.1:0-5747 GCA_032161985.1 Mycobacterium sp. | reverse complement strand
TTCAAGTGGCGACGGGCAACGTCGGCTCCGAAATGATCAAGCGGATCAGCAACCGCGATGACCTCGAGCTCGTCGGATTGCATTGCTACACAGCGGATAAGATCGGCCGCGATGCCGGCGAGCTCGTCGGGCTGCCCCCGATCGGCGTGAAGGCCACCGGCACCGTCGAGGAAATCATCGCGGCCAAGCCGCATGTGCTCACCTTCCACGGCGTGTTCCCCGACGAGGACCTTTACGTGAAAGTCCTTGAGGCTGGGATCAACATCGTCACAACGGCCGACTGGATCACCGGCTGGCACCGCGACACCAACCACCCACATCCGTCAGGTAAGGCGGTGACCCAACTCCTGGCCGAGGCATGCGAGAAGGGTGGCTCGAGCTTCTACGGCACGGGAATGAACCCCGGCCTGAATCAGATCCTCGGAGTGGTGTGTTCCGCCGACGTCGCCGAGATCGAGAACGTCACGACCATCGAATCCGTTGACGTGTCATGTCACCACTCGAAGGACACGTGGATCGAGGTGGGCTACGGACTGCCGATCGACGACCCGAGCATCCCCGGCAAGCTCGAGAAGTACACCCGCGTCTTCGCCGACAGCGTCCTGATGATGGCCGACTGCTTCGGACTGGAACTCGACGAGGTCAAGTTCAGCTATGAACTCGGCGCGTGCACTAAGGACATCGATCTGGGTTGGTACACCTTGCCCAAGGGCTCGCTGGGCGGCAACTACATCAAGTATCAAGGCATCGTCGGTGGAGTGCCCCGCGTTGAGACGCACCTCGAGTGGCAGATGACTCCGCACACTGACCCGAGCTGGGATATCAAGGGCTGCTACATCACCCAGATCCAAGGCGACCCGTGCATCTACAACAAGCACATGATTTTCCCGAAACCCGGGGTGGACTTGTCGAATCCGGATAACTTCGCGTCGATCGGCATGACTGTCACCGGTCTGCCCGCGCTCAACGCCATCTCGTCGGTGGTCGCCGCGCTTCCTGGCCTCCTCACCAGCGCCGACCTACCGTTGCGTGGATTCGCCGGCAGGTTCAAGGAATAGTTCCGACCGAACTACACGCGCGGACGGCATACCCAGGCGGGTGCTAAACCCGTCAGCTCACATCGATGTTGGCTGAACTTCTTTCCGCAATGTGGCAAGGGACCGGGCCAGGAGGCGCGACACGTGCATCTGCGAGATCCCGAGCCGTTCGGCGATCTGCGTCTGCGTCATGTTTCCGAAGAATCGAAGCATGAGTACGGCTTGCTGGCGTTCGGGCAACGCCGCCACCAGTGGGCGAACCGTCTCGACGTCGAGCACCCTATCCAGATTGGTGTCTAAGTCTCCGAAGCTGTTACGGACCGATCGTCCGTCGTCGTCGCCTGCGGCCCTGGGGCTCGGCGCATCAGACGAAAGGGTGGAATACGCGCTCGCGGCGATCTGCGCCTGCACCACCTCGTCGTGGTCGATTCCCAAATGGCTGGCGACTTCGCTGGCCGTTGGTGCGCGTTCGAACCGTTGAGACAACTCCTCGCGGGCCCTATTGAGCTGGGGACCGAGCTCTTTCATTCTGCGGGGAACCTTCACCGACCATCCGTGATCGCGGAAGTATCGGCGAACTTCGCCCATCACGGTCGGCACGGCGAACGCCAAGAAATCCGCGCCGTTCTCGGCGTCAAAGCGGTCGACCGCCTGAATCAGACCCATACGTGCCACCTGGACGAGGTCTTCGAGAGGTTCTCCGCGGTTGCTGAAGCGCCGTGCGATGTTGTCGGCCAGCGGCAGACAGCGCTCGATGATCACTTCGCGCTGGCGTCGGTATTCGATCGACTGCTCGTCCAGCATCGCGAGTCGACGACACATGTCCGTTACCTCGGCATACTCAGACCTCGGCCGTGACGTCATCCGAACGCCCTTCGTCCCGCAGATCTTCATTGGAGGGGCTCGGAGCTGAACCTGGCAAATAATGCGCGGCGGACTTGTGCCGACCCGCGGCGCAGTGTGCGACTCGACCTGCCACCCGCTGCTGGATACGCAATGGCCGAGAACTCCAGCGTAACCCTTCTGCAGCGGGTAGACACGGCTTCGAACGCCACCAGCGGATGGTCGCTAGTCGGGACCAGCCGCTCGTGCCGCCATCTATCAGGTGTTTCTCGCCCGCGCAGCTTGGCGCTTCTGCTTCTCGATGCCGGCCAGCTCCTCGACCCGGTCCGCCTGCGCACGCTTGACGTCGGCTTTGGTCCGCCTTGCCTGAGCATCATCGAACTTTGACTTGGCGGCCGCAGCAGCCTTCTGCTCGTTTGCGCGAATCCTTGCTTGTTCGCCGCGCTTGGCCGCTTCGGCCGAATTCTTACGCCGAGCAGCCACGTCGTCGGCCTGTTTCTTCGCGGCAGCGGTACGCTGCGCGGCCGCCTCTTCAGCCGCATGCTTGCGCTCTTCGGCTGCGGTCCGGGCTTCTTCGACGTCACGATCCTTAGCTGCGTGTGCGTCCTGCTGGTCCTCGATTGCCTTGTCGCTCTTGGCTTTCAGGTCAGCACTGGACTGTTGTCGTGCCTTATCCGCAGCTTCGTCGAGCTTGGCTGCGCGACCGAGCGCGTCGCTACGCTCAACGAGCGCACCGCCACGCATCTGAAGCCGAGAGTCGCCCAGTACGTTTCCCACGGCCGCGTCCAACAATCCCAATGAACGCTCGTAAAACAATCGCGCAGGCGCTTCGGCGCCCATGCGAGCCACTACGCGCTCCTCGATCACCTGAAGGGGAAACCGAACGATTCGGAACTGCAAACGCAGAACCGCCATGGGGGCGTCGATGATTCTCATTGATAACTCCTGTGTCTTGCCGGTGCTCAAGGCAGATCGGCTTCGTTGGTCAATTTGTCGGCTTGCTGTCTGATCCGATCGGCCTCCGCCTCGGCACTGGACGCACCTTGGACCACGGCCAGATGATCGTCGACAGCGTCGACGACTTCTGCAGCTGCGGAATCGATTTCGTCGCGCTCCTGGTCTTTGGCTTGCTGAACCTTGGCTAGCGCGTCGAGCTCGGCACGCGTCTTCTCTCGGGCAACATCCTGTTGCCCGGTCTGCTCGGCGGCGCGCTTCTGAGCAGCTTGCTGATTTGTAACGGAGCTCTCCACGGCCGCCGTCTGGGCGTTCACCGCGATTCGTTCCTGCGCGCCCTCGAGCCGGGCTTCAGTCGCTTCGGCACGGGCCTGCGCGGCCTCGGCATCAGCGACGGCTTCCACACTGTTGGCCTCTTTGCGCTCATTGGCCTGGGTCTGCTCGAGTTGTCCCTCGGCGGTCAGTGAGTCGTTGCCGGTAAGAGCACCGGCGATTTCCTTCGCCCGGCCCTTCACCGAGTCGATCAAACCCTTGCGGGCCTCGCCGGCCTTGCTGTGCTCAGTCATCTGAGTCTCCCTTTGAGTGAATCGACAACTCAAAAAGTGAGTTGTCCGATGGTTTTTGAGTGCGGCGGCACCCTCGGGCACCTCGGTAGCGGACCCGGGGCGGGTAGCCGTTGGATGTCAGCCGCGCGGACCAGCTGCTGTAGTCGTGAAGCGCTTCCCGCCATGACTCACTGCGGAGCTTCAACTCGCTGACCAAGGTTTACCCCGCCCCGGTGGGTCCAAACCTCCTCGTGCGGGTATACCAGCGCAATGCTCAGATCGGTGCGACCGTAATGCCAACCGGCGGCAAGTATCGCGGCGGCGTGCTGGTACTTCCGGGCGGAAAACCGGAGAGCACGGCCAAGTCTCACCCGCTGCAATTGACCAACCAGCGCATCGAATGGTTGGCCCGTTCACTGCGACACCGGCTCGGCAGCGGTGTACTCGTGAGGCGGGTGCAATACCGGGTCCGCGGCTGGAACAGCGCCGGGCTGGACGCACTGCGAGATGCGGCAACCGCGCTCGATTCCATGCGCGAGCACTTCGACGCCGCCAAGATCGTGGTCGTCGGTCACTCGATGGGCGGGCGCGTGGCCGCCCACCTGTCTGCGAGCGGCTACGTCGGCGCGGTGGTCGCGCTGGCTCCATGGTGGCCGCGAGACGACGCCGACCTGATCCCTAACACCCTGCTGGTCATGCACGGCACGGCGGACACTTGGACCGATCCTCGTTCGTCCTATAGGCAGACCGTCCATGCCCGCGACCGCGGCGTCGACGCCAAGTGGATATCGATTGAGGGCGCCGGACATTACCTGTTCCGGCAATGGCCCCGCTGGCACGGGCTCACCGCACAGTTCGCAGCCTCCCAGCTATCCGAGCGGCTCCTTGAACCTTGACCCCGTCGGGCCGCTTTCAGGTATTGACGCCAGCGTGCAATGAGCGATGCCGAATCAGTTTGTGGGATACAGTGAAATCATAGTGTGCCCGTAGCAGCGGTTATCGCATGCTTTAAAGGGCACGAATCATGAGTCTTGATCTGCTGGAACCGTTGGCCAGGCTGATATCTACGGCGGAGGCGATCGAGGGACTCCGAGACCTCTTTGCAGCCGAAGAGCCGTTGGACGATATAGCGGGACGGGTCGCCGAGACGGCAGTCGCCGCAATCCCGTATGCGGACGCCGTCAGCATCACCGTGCTGTCGTGGCCTGATGTCCGTACCGCGGCCTCCACACATGAGCACGCGCTGCAACTCGATCACCAGCAGTACGCGTCAGGCCGGGGGCCGTGCCTGGAAGCCGCGTTGCAGCGCACGCCGGTGCGTGCGGTAATCGGCGAAGAACATCGTCGGTGGCCTGAATTAGTTGACGCCGCGCAGCGAGTCGGGATCCGCGCGAGTTTGTCGGTCCCGCTGCTGATCGGCGGCCTGGACCAGGAGCAGGAACTGGTCGGCTCGCTCAACATCTACAGCCACACCGCATCCGCATTCGACCCCTTCGACGCGCAACTCATGCGCCTGTACACGGTCGCCGCCGGCCAAGCGATCACCAACGCTGGCCGCTGGCAGCACTCCCGTGAAACTGTCACCCAACTCGAGACAGCGCTCCTCTCGCGGTCAGACATTGACATGGCCAAAGGCGCTCTCATTGCGTTGCACGGTTGCGAGCCAGGTGAGGCGTTCGCCAGACTGGTGGAGGAATCCCAAAGGCGCAACATCAAATTGCGCGACTTCGCCGTCGAAATGCTCGACCGAATGAAGACGACGTCCTAGGTCCTGCTAACCGAGGGCGTCGGTGTCAGGTGCTTCTGCGATCATCGCTAACCGCCACGTGCACTCGCGGTTTCGCGGCGCGACGGCCGTCAGCTGCACCTTGTCGGGTACCCAGCGCAACGGCGCCGACAGGGCGACCTCGGTCATGGCGACGCGGCATCCGCCGGGAATATCGCTGAGCTGCATCGTGATCCGCGCCTCGGCCGCCGGCCTGATCTTAGCCAGCAGCACGAGTTCCTCGCCGGTGATGCAGCTCTCGACGACGGTCTCATCGTCGATCACCGCTGGCCAAGTCCCGATGGAATGCAGGATGCGCGCACCCGGCGCAGGCCAGTCGGCGCCGACAGCGCGGATTCGGCTGTTCCCGACGACCCATCCTGAGTAGGTCCATCCGTCGGCCAGTACGTCCCACACTCGCTGCCGCGTGGCAGCGGTATCCCGAGTCACGGTCATTCCCAATAGTCCTAACTTTTCGAAGTCGTTTCCGCGAGTTGACGCAGCGACGGTCGGGCGGCGGCCGGAACGGCTGATGCCATGACTTTGGCAGCGCGATCCCAGGCCCGATGCAGACCCAGCGCCGCAGCCAGATTCGCAGTAAAG
>JAVRPX010000709.1:0-2961 GCA_032161985.1 Mycobacterium sp. | reverse complement strand
ACATGGCACACAAAAAGGGCGCTTCCAGCTCACGCAACGGTCGCGACTCGAATTCGCAGCGCCTCGGCGTCAAGCGCTTTGGCGGCCAGGTCGTCAAGGCCGGCGAGATCATCGTCCGCCAGCGCGGAACCCACTTCCACCCCGGCGTCAACGTCGGGCGTGGCGGCGACGACACGCTGTTCGCGACGGCCCCCGGCGCCGTCGAGTTCGGCACCAAGCGCGGCCGCAAGACCGTCAGCATCGTCCGCGCCACGCGACCAGAGGCCTAAGCTTCGCGACTGTAACGCTACGGCGGACTCGCGAACGCTTTTCCGCCCCGGCGTTACTTTCGAAGGAGTTCTCCCATGCCCCGGTTCGTCGACCGCGTCGTGATCCACGCGCGGGCGGGCAATGGCGGTAACGGCTGCGCCTCGGTTCACCGCGAGAAGTTCAAACCCCTCGGCGGCCCCGACGGCGGCAACGGTGGCCGCGGCGGCAGCATCGTTCTGGTTGTCGATCCGCAGGTGCACACGCTGCTCGATTTCCACTTCCACCCGCATGTCGTCGCCCCCTCGGGCAAGCAGGGCGCAGGTAGTAACCGCGACGGCGCTGCCGGCGCTGACCTGGAGGTCAAGGTTCCCGACGGCACCGTCGTCCTCGGCGAGAACGGCCGATTGCTCGCCGACCTCGTCGGTGCGGGTACCCGTTTCGAAGCCGCCGCGGGTGGGCGGGGCGGACTCGGCAACGCCGCGCTTGCGTCGCGGGCCCGCAAGGCGCCCGGCTTCGCGCTGCTCGGCGAGCCAGGCCAGGTCCGCGACTTCATGCTGGAACTCAAGACCGTAGCGGACGTCGGCCTTGTCGGGTTTCCGTCGGCAGGCAAGTCATCGCTGGTGTCGGTCATCTCGGCGGCCAAGCCGAAGATCGCCGACTATCCGTTCACCACGCTGGCGCCCAACCTGGGTGTCGTGTCGGCGGGGGACCACACTTTCACCGTCGCCGATGTGCCTGGCCTGATCCCCGGTGCGTCCGAAGGCCGCGGCCTTGGCCTCGATTTCCTGCGGCACATCGAGCGGTGTGCGGTGCTGGTGCACGTGGTCGATTGCGCGACGCTGGATCCCGGCCGCGACCCGATCTCGGACATCGAGGCGCTGGAAGCCGAGCTGGCCGCGTATACCCCTACGCTGCAAGGCGACTCGACACTGGGCGACCTGGCCGACCGTCCGCGGGCGGTGGTGCTGAACAAGATCGACGTGCCCGAGGCGCGTGAGCTGGCCGACTTCGTCCGCGAGGAGATCACCCGGCGGTTCGGCTGGCCGGTACACGAGGTGTCCACTGTCAGTCGGGAAGGGTTGCGGCCGTTGACGTTCGCGCTGTGGGACATGGTGTCGGCGTATCGCGACTCGCAGCCGGCCATCGTCCCGCGGCGTCCCGTCATCCGGCCGGTCGCGGTCGACGAGAGCGGTTTCACCGTCACGCCAGATGGCCGCGGCGGTTTCGTGGTGCGCGGTACCCGACCCGAACGTTGGATCGGCCAAACGAATTTCGACAACGACGAGGCCGTCGGCTACCTCGGCGACCGGCTGGCCCGCCTCGGCGTGGAAGACGAACTGCTGCGGCTCGGCGCGCGTCCCGGCTGCGCCGTCACCATCGGCGACATGACCTTCGACTGGGAGCCGCAGACCCCGGCAGGCGTCGATGTGCCGCTGTCCGGTCGCGGCACCGACCTGCGGCTCGAGCAGACGGATCGCGTCGGTGCAGACGAACGGAAGGCGGCCCGCCGCGAACGGCGGCGCCGCGGCGACGAGTCATGACAAGCCCGCACCGAGAAGCGGTCCGCACCGCCCGGAGCGTGGTCGTCAAGGTCGGCACCACCGCGCTGACCACGCCGTCCGGGGTATTCGACGCGAGCAGACTGGCCGTCTTGGCTGACGCCATCGAAGCCAGGATGACGGCGGGCTCCGACGTGGTGATCGTGTCGTCGGGTGCGATCGCCGCGGGCATCGAACCGCTGAGGCTGACCAAGCGGCCCGCCGATCTGGCCACCAAGCAGGCGGCGGCCAGTGTCGGGCAGGTGGCGCTGGTGAACTCGTGGAGCGCGGCGTTCGCCCGTTACAACCGCGCGGTCGGCCAGGTGCTGCTGACCGCCCACGACATCTCGATGCGGGTACAGCACACCAATGCCCAACGCACGCTGGACCGGCTGCGGGCGCTGCACGCGGTGGCGATCGTCAACGAGAACGACACCGTGGCCACCAACGAGATCCGGTTCGGTGACAACGACCGGCTTTCCGCGTTGGTTGCGCATCTGGTCGGCGCCGACGCGCTGGTGCTGTTGTCCGACATCGATGGCCTCTACGACGCGGACCCACGAAAAGGCAACGCGCGGTTCATCTCCGAAGTCTCCGACCCGGCAGATCTCGACGGCGTCGTCGCGGGCAGGGGTAGCCATCTCGGCACCGGTGGGATGGCGTCGAAGCTGTCGTCGGCGCTGCTGGCCTCCGACGCCGGCGTGCCTGTGCTGGTGGCCGCCGCGTCGGATGTGGCTACCGCGCTGGCCGACGCATCGGTCGGCACGGTGTTCGCCCCGCTTCCCGAACGCATGTCGGCGCGCAAGTTCTGGGTGCGCTACGCCGCCGAGTCGGCGGGTGCGCTCACGCTCGACGACGGGGCGGTGCGCGCCGTTGTGCGGCAACGACGTTCGCTGTTGCCCGCGGGCATCACGGCACTGTCGGGACGGTTCTACGGGGGCGACGTCGTCGAGCTGCGGGCGCTGGACGCAACGATGGTGGCCCGCGGTGTGGTGGCCTACGACCACGCCGAACTCGCGACCATGCTGGGCCGCTCAACCTCCGATCTGCCCGCCGAGATGCGTCGGCCCGCCGTCCACGCCGACGATCTGGTCGCCGTCTAAGCGATTTCGGCGCGGTTTGTCACGCTGAGCGGAATGCTGAGCGGAACAAACCGCGCCGAAATCACGGTGTG
>JAVRPX010000708.1:0-3496 GCA_032161985.1 Mycobacterium sp. | reverse complement strand
ACGGCGTGCGGGTATGGAGTCTGTACGTGCCCAACGGACGCACGGTCGACGACCCGCACTACGCCTACAAGCTGGAGTGGCTTGCCGCGCTTCGTGACACAGCACGCGGTTGGCTGACCGACGATCCCCAGGCGCAGATCGCGTTGGTCGGCGACTGGAACATCGCCCCCACCGACGAGGACGTCTGGAGCGTCGAGTTCTACGCGAACAGCACGCACGTCACCCCAGCCGAGCGGGCAGCGTTCAACGCGATCGTCGATGCCCAATTCGCCGATGTGGTGCGGCCCTTCACGTCGGGCCCCGCTGTCTACACGTACTGGGATTACACGCAGCTGCGGTTCCCGAAGAACCGAGGCATGCGCATCGACTTCATCCTCGGCTCACCGGCGCTGGCCCAGCGGGTTGCGCACGCCGAGATCGTGCGCGAGGAACGCAAAGGCAAGGCACCGAGCGACCACGCGCCGGTGCTCATCGAGCTCACCTGAGGGTTGACACTGCGGCTAGGGCGCGGAAAAGCGAGTAATGCACGCCCGGTGCGCAGAGTGAACGGACATCTAGCCGAACAGGGGTAGTGACCGCTTGCGCGCCAACGCGTCCATACCTTGCTGAATGCTGTTCTGCACTTCCCAGTACTTCTCTTCGAGGTACTCGTCGTCGTCGGCGCGCTCGGGATCGTGATCCAACTCGACGGCCGGCATCAGCCGGGTCCTGATCTTGGCCGGCAGAGGGAACTGCGGCAGCGCGGCAGGTGCGATACCCCACGGCAGCGAGACGGCGATCGGAAATACCTTGAGACGCAACAGCTTGTCGAGGCGCAGCGCCCGAGACAGCTGATCCCCGCGGACCAACACCGGCATCGCGTCGGCCCCACCGACCGTCGCGATCGGAACGATCGGCACCCCGGCGCGGATCGCCATCTTCACAAAACCCTTGCGGCCGGCCAGGTTCGCGCGGTCACGCTCGCTCCACGGTCGCAGCGAGTCGACCTCACCCCCGGGCCACACTGCCACGTCGCGTCCCTCCGCCAATGCCGTCGCCATCGAGTCCGGTGCGGCAGGCAGCACACCCATCGCCCGGAAGTAGCGGCCGACGAGCGGCATGGCCATCAGCACATCGTGCGCTGTGCCGTGCAGCGGCCGGTCCTGGCCGAATCGCCGCCACCACTGAACACCGACCGTCCACGCATCCCACACGAACGGCGCACCCGAGTGGATGCCGACCAGCAGCACTGGCGCGTCGGGAAGGTTCTCCCAACCGTCGAACTCCATCCGGAACCAATGGTCGACGAGGAAGTTCCAGACGTACTTCTGGCGCTGCATCGTCGCCTCGTCTGGACCGCTCAGCTCCCAGTCGCCTGCGCGCTTGTTCAGCCACCCCGTGAGGCCGTCATCCCCCTGGCGACGGGCGTCCATGCGGTTGCGCGCCTCGTCGGCGTGCTGGTGCGCCTGTTTCCGGACTTCACGTGGTCTGGTGTCGATGGTGCTAGCCATGCACCTTGGTTACCCAAGCTGTGCGGGGTGTCACACCTCGTTGTCGGCCCCGGGCGCGTCGGCGTAGCGACCCGGGTTGAAGATCGACGCGATCGCGCCGATCAACATCATCACCGCGGCGGCGATGAACACCACCGTCAGGCCGGAGTGGAACGGCTCGGTGATCAATTGCGGGAAGAACGTCTTCCCGGTCAGCACTTCGACGTTGACGCCGGACTCCTGCAACGCGCCAGATGGTGCCAGCAGTTCGGCGATCGGGTTGTATCCGAGGAACGCCGCGAACAGGCTGCCGACGGGCGGCAGATTGGCCACGTCTTGCGCGACCGATGCCGACACGCCCTGTGCCTGCAGGCCACTGCTCATCGCGGACGGCAGCGTGTGGGACAGCCCGATGATCATCAGCGAGAAGAAGACGCCGATCGACAGCGACGAGCCGGCGTTGAAGAATGTCGCGCGTACCCCCGAAGCGGCACCGCGCTGGGCGGCAGGCACGCTCGACATGATCGCCGCGGTGTTGGGTGCGGTGAAGATGCCGCCGCCAAGGCCGTTGAGGAACACCAGCACGGCGAAGAGCAGGTAGTTGAAGTCGACGGGGATCATCACCAGCGCAACGAAGGTCGCCGCCATCAGCAGCATGCCGCCGACCGTGAACGGCCGCGCACCGAAGCGGTCGGACAGTGATCCCGCAAGCGGGCCTGCCACCAGGAACCCGGCCGTCATCGGGAGCATGTAGATGCCGGCCCACAACGGAGTGGATTCAAAGCTGTAGCCGTGCAAGGGAAGCCAGATGCCCTGCAGCCAGATGATGAGCATGAACTGGAGGCCGCCGCGGCCCATCGAGGACATCAGCCCCGCCAGGTTGCCCATGCCGAACGAGGCGGACCGGAACAGCCTGATGTCGACCATCGGCTGTGCGACGTGCAGTTCGATGAAGCAGAACGCCACGAGCGACAGCAGGCCGAAGGTGATCGACCCCAACACCCACGGGCTGGTCCAACCGGTGGTGGAGTCGCCGTAGGGCTGGATGCCGTAGGTGATGCCGATGAGTAGCACCGTCAGGCCGATGCCGAAGGACAGGATGCCAGGCCAGTCCAGTCGGCCGGGCGTACGTACGCCGAGCTCCCTCAGCGACCGGATGCTCCAGATGGTGCCGAGGATGCCGATCGGCACGCCGACCCAGAAGATGGCCTTCCAGTGCCACTCGGAGAGGAAACCGCCGATGAGCAGGCCCAGGAACGACCCGGCGACAGCGGCGACCATGTTGACCCCCAGCGCCATGCCGCGCTGATTGGCGGGGAACGCGTCCGTCAGGATCGCAGACGACGACGCCATCAGCATCGCGCCGCCGACGCCCTGGACGACTCGCCAGCCGATCAGCCATAGTGCGCCGCCACCGCCGTGGAGCGGATCGAAGGACAGCGCGACGGCCGCGAGGGTGAACACCACGAAGCCGAGGTTGTAGATCTTCACCCGGCCGAACATGTCGCCGAGTCGGCCGAACGGGACGACCAGTACGGCGGTGACCACCAGATAGCCCATCAGCATCCACAGCAGGTAACTGACGTTGCCGGGGGCGAGCGGATTGAGCCCGATTCCGCGGAAGATGGCAGGAAGAGAGATCAGCACGATCGACGCGTTGATGGTGGCCAGCAAGGTGCCCAACGTGGTGTTGGACAGCACGACCCACTTGTAGCGGGGGTGGTCGTGGTCCATGGTCCGGCGTCGGCGAGCCGTCTCAACTAGGGCAACGTCGGGGTCCGCCACAACCGGGGGTTTCGTCATCTCTATCTCAGTCGTCATTTCTTCGCTATTTATCCAAGGCGTCGTCGTGCACAAAACACATATATTAGCTATATAAAGCTTCGGTGGGCAATTCGTATTCCTCCCCCGTTCCCGCTGACGCTCCCCCTGCGCTAGCGTGGCAGGGGTCCACACACGGGAGCGCACACCCAGTGCGCTGAGAGGACAGCTGGGGCTGTCGACCGTACGAACCTGACCGGGTAATG
>JAVRPX010000707.1:0-6529 GCA_032161985.1 Mycobacterium sp. | reverse complement strand
TCCACTTTTGCGCGGTGGCCTCGGTGACCGCAAGGGTGTCCTTGTCCTCCGCAGGCGACGGATACAGGATCGACAGGTCGCCTGGAAGCGCCTTGAGCAGCCCGAGTAGCACCGCATCGGACGTGGTCGCCGGCGTCTTTGCGTCGAAGTACTGAAGCAGATTGCCGGTGTACTCCGGAATCAGGTCGATGGAATGGTCCTGCACCGCAGGTATATAGGTTTCGCGGCTGCCGATGCCGAACTGGCGGCGAACGGTAAAGCCGTTGGCCTCAAGTGCCTGGGCGTAAAGCTCGCCAATGATCTTCGATTCCGTGAAGTCGGCCGATCCGACGGTGATCGACTTCAGGTCTCCCGATATCTCCCCACCGCCGAGTGGGTTGGAGCTGCCGCACCCCGACAACATCCCTGCGATCAGCGTGAACGCGGCCACCAGGACCGCCAGACTCCATCGACGTGTGCTCGACATACGCAAGGCTTCCTCTCGGGGCACTGGCTTTCCCGGGACACTATCGAGATGCGCGCGGTGACGCCGCGCTTTAGCGCACCGTGAATGCCGCGGTGGTTTCATTCGACGCGGGAAGGGGCAAAGATATAGCCATGACCAGCGATCCGGCTGAGAGGCCGTCCTCCGCCGCCCCGCCGCCGGAGTCGGCGATCGGGACACCGCCGGAGCCGACCGCCACGCCTGCCGAGTACCTCGTGAAGCCGGAGTCTGCGGTGAAGTTCACCCGGGCCGCGGCGCTGTGGTCGGCGCTGATCACCGGGTTCGTGATCCTGATCGTGCTGCTGGTGTTCATCATGCAGAACACCGATTCCACGACGATCAATTTCTTCGGCTTGGAGTGGAATCTGCCTGTGGGCGTGGCGCTTCTGCTGGCCGCGGTGTGCGGCGGCTTGTTGACGGTCGCGGTCGGGACCGCCAGGATCGTCCAGCTGCGACGCGCGGCGAAGAAGAACTTCAAGGCCGGCCTCTAGCCCGAGAGCACGCTGAGACCCTCGGCGATCAACGGACCCACCGCCTTATCCACCTCGTCGGTGTCCTCGGCGACGCCACCGCCCATGCGGGCCCGGAATGCGATGCCCGCCGCGATGATCGCCACCTTGAAGTACCCCAGCGCCATGTAGAAGTCCCAGTTGTCCAGCGCCTGTTCCGCGGCAAGCGAGTAGCGACTCGCGAGGTCGTCGGCTTCCGGGATGAGCGGCGACGCCCACGCCGAGCTCGCGTGGATCAAGTTGAACATCGGATGGCGGTACACGCACATCAGCGCGGCGTCGCTGAGCGGATCGCCGAGTGTGGACATCTCCCAGTCGAGCACGGCGATCACCTTCGTCGCGTCCCGCGCATCCAGGATCGTGTTGTCGATGCGGTAGTCGCCGTGGACGATCGAATTGCGGCTCTGCTGCGGAATCGCCTCTGCCAGAGCGGAATGCAGTCGCATGACGTCGGTGTCAGACGGATCGTTCTCGCGCCGCACCAGCTCCCACTGCGAGCCCCAGCGGCGCACCTGGCGTTCGAGGTAACCGGTCGGCTTGCCGAAATCGCCGAGCCCGACGGCCTGTGGGTCGACGGCGTGCAGGTCGGCGAGCACCCGGATCAGTGCGTCGACGCAGTCACTGACTGTGTCCTTGTCCCCGAGCTTCTCGAGCTCGTCGTCGTGCCGCACGACACGCCCCGCCACGTACTCCACCATCTGGAACGGCGCACCCAGCACGGAGTCGTCGTTGCGCATCGTCACGGCGCGCGCCACCGGAACCGGGGTGTCCTGCAGCGCGGCCACCACCTTGTACTCACGCGCCATGTCGTGCGCCGACGGCGTCAGCCCGTGCAGCGGCGGCCTGCGCAGCACCCACTTCGAGGCGTCGTCGGAGACCAGGAACGTGAGGTTGGACCGGCCGCCAGAGATGAACTCGGCCCGCAGTTCACCGGTACGCGCGATGCCAACAGACTGCAGGTGGCGATCCAGGGCGTCGAGGTCAAGGCCTTCGAGCGAGGTAGTCACGGGACTTGTCTACCATCGCTGATTTCGCGGCAGGAGGTCCCATACGTGCTCCGTGCCGTTGACCGCGGCCACATACAGGTTGCCCTCGCGTGAGGACAGCAGCCGGGTGACGCCTGCGTAGTCGACGTTGAAGCAGAGAATCTTCTCGGTGACAAGGATGGTGTGCAGCAGTCCGTTGATGACCCCGCCGTGGCTGAACACCGCGACGGTGTCCTCGTGGTCGCCCCCGGCCACCAGATCGCGGATCCCCGTGTTGATCCGAGCCAGAAACGTGGCCTCGTCAACGCTGCTGGGCAGGTGCCCGTTGGCCAGTCGCTCCAGCTCCTGTGGGAACTCGGCGGCGATCTGCTCGATCGGGATGTAGTGCTCCATGTCTCGGTCGTACTCGGCGAGCCGTTCTTCGATCTCGATGGGCAAGCCCAGTGCGTCGGCAACCGGTTGCGCGGTCTGAACGGACCGGATCTGCGGGCTGCTGACCAGTCGAGTGATCGGGAAGCGCGCCAGCGCGTCGGGAAGCCGCTTGGCCTGCTCGATGCCCTCCTCGGACAGTTCGGGGTCCGAGCCCTGCCCGGGCTCGCTACGAAGCGGAAGCGCATGTCGGACCAGAAGCAATTGCACCGTGCCACGATAGATGCCGTGCGCGCGTTCGCCTGCCCGGTGTGCGAGAGCTACAAGTTCGGCCCACCCGAAGGCTGGGCCGAGTCTTATATCTCCGAGTACGCCACCATGCACCCGTGGGAGGACTTCGCGGAGTGCTTCGCGCACTACCTGCACATCACCGACACCATCGACACCATCCGTGAATCGGGCCTGGTGCTGCACGCGGATCACGTTCGGTTCTCGTTCCCGCGGGACATCACCCCGCTGGAGAGATATGACAATGCACCCATCGAGCGCCTGCTGTACGACTGGACCTGGCTGGCGATGTTTTTCAATCGCGTCAACACCGCAATGGGCAAGAACCCGTTGTATCCGTTCGTCATTCCGCCACCGGTGATCGGCAAATTGGGGTTCATTCACCGCGTTGTGCGCGAGACTGCCCGCGAACCGGCCGACACGAGGAGTCACTGATATGGGGTACGCCGACGAAGTGTTCGACCTCACCGACCGGGTCGTGCTGGTCACCGGCGGCAGCCGCGGCCTGGGTCGCGAGATGGCCTTCGCCGCCGCGCATTGCGGGGCCGACGTGATCATCGCCAGCCGCAAGTACGAGTCGTGCGTGTCGACCGCTGAAGAGATCGCCACCGCGACCGGCCGCGTCGCACTGCCGTATCAAGTGCACGTCGGGCGGTGGGACGAACTCGACGGTTTGGTCGACGCCGCCTACGAGCGGTTCGGCAAGGTCGACGTGCTCATCAACAACGCCGGCATGTCGCCGCTGTACGAGTCGCTTAGTTCGGTCACCGAGAAGCTGTTAGATGCCGTCGTCAACCTCAACCTCAAGGGCCCGTTCCGGTTGTCGACGCTGGTGGGCGAACGGATGGTCGCCGACGGCGGCGGGTCGATCATCAACGTCAGCTCGAGCGGATCGCGGCGTCCGCGGCCGGAGCAACTGCCGTACTCGGCTGCCAAGGCGGGCCTCAACGCGTTGACCGAAGGGCTCGCGTTGGCGTTCGGACCGACCGTACGAGTCAACACGCTGATGCCGGGACCCTTCCTCACCGACATCAGCAAGGCATGGGATATCCCGGCGACGACGAAGGGCGCGCAGCACTTCGCACTGAGGCGGCTGGGCAATCCGCCCGAGATCATCGGCGCCGCCCTCTACCTCGCGTCCGACGCATCGAGCTATACCAGCGGATCGATCATCCGCGTCGACGGAGGAATTCCCTAACCGCAACGTTGCTGGTGCCGCCCGACGACGTCCAGGTACGCTGTCTGCGGCGGCCCATTGTCTGCCTCTCGGCAGCTGCGCCATCCCATCAAGCTGGAGATCTCCATGCTGACAGAGGCGAAGCGCCGCACGATGGCGGGAGTGATGCTCGCCCTCGTCGTGTTTGCCGGTTGGCAGCTGCTCGGCTGGGGTGGCCAGGAGGCGACCCACATTGCCGGGGCGGTGGGTGCGCTCATCGCCAGTTCATTCGCATTCGCATGCACCGTGACGGCTGCGTACGCGGCTCGCGAGCGCCAGCGTGCCGCGTGGGCGTGTCTCGCGGTGGGGCTCGCAGGCTGGGCGGGGGCCGACATCTACCGGGCCTGCGTGGTCCTCGCCGAACCAGCACCGCCGTTGGCTCCGTGGTTAGGCGAATTCGACCGCCTGCTCTTTCCGGTGGGCGCCGCGTTCGCCGCCGCCATCGTGCCCATGTTGCGCGGCTGGTCCGGGCTCCGTCTCCTGCTTGACGGTGTGATCGTCGCGACCTCGCTGTACGTGGTCGGGTGGGTGGTAGTCCTTCGCGGCCTCGCCGAGGGCGCGTCCGGACCGCATTTCGTGTGGGCCCTCGCGTCCGCGGTAGCCGACGCGGCCATGCTCACGATCGGGGTAATGGTTCTGGTCAAGACGCGCGGCAGCCGGAGGCTCTCGGTGGGCCTGCTGACGTTGGCGCTGGTCATAATCGGACTCACCGACGCTGCACATCTGATCGGCTACGTGCACGCTTTCGACACCGGGGTCTTGCTGGTCGGCTGGTCAACAGGGATGTGCCTCATCGGCCTCGCCGGCCTCACCTCCAAGAGCATGCCGGCCCTTCCGAAGCCGTTGACACGGCAAACGTCACGACTGTCGCTCTGGCTGCCCTATGCACCCGTGCCCTTAGCGGTAGTCCTCGGTGCCATTGAACTGTGGTCCGACAACAAACTGAACGGATACATCCTTTTCCCCGGCCTGGTCCTCGTCATGACAGCCTTCATCCGGCAGATCACGCTGCTCTACGACAACCGCCGGCTGCTGGAGAGAGTCGCCGAGACCGCCCTGCGAGACCCGCTCACGGGCCTCGCTAACCGGACGCTGTTCTCCGACCGGTTGGCCGACGCCATCCATGTGTGGCACGTGACCGGCGGCCCGGTCTCCGTGTTAGTGCTCGACATCGATGATTTCAAACTGGTCAACGACAGTCTGGGACATCCTGCCGGCGATGCGCTGTTGCGCAGCGTCGGCGATCGGATCCAGCTCAACATCCGCACCCACGACACCGTCGCACGCATCGGCGGCGACGAGTTCGCCATCCTCGTCCGGGACAGACCCGAAGCCGCAGGCCTAGTCGCCGAACAGATTGTCGACGCCTTCGACGAGCCGATCGTCGTCGACGGCCGTCCGCTGTATATGCGCATCAGCCTTGGCCTGGCAACCGCATCGGCGTCCGAGGACAACGACATCTCCGCCGACGAGCTCCTCCGCCGCGCCGACCTCGCGATGTACTCGGCGAAGCGCGCCACCACCGGCGGGGTGCGGGCCTTCACCTCAACCATGCGCCACTCATCGGCGGGTCTCGACACGTCCAACCATCAACGGGCGGAACGGCGTAAGGGCATGGCGGGGCGGATGCAATTGCTCGCGGAGCTACGGGAGGCCATTGACGAGCGCCGGCTCGAGCTGGTCTATCAACCGAAGGTCAGCTTGTCGACGGGCGCGGTCGTCGGTGCCGAGGCACTCCTTCGTTGGCCTCATCCCGCCTTCGGCGTACTCCAACCCGACGATTTTTTGCCCATGATCCGCGAGAACGACCTGATCGACCACGTCACGAACCTGGTGCTGTCGATGGCCGTCTCGGATGCTGCGGGCTGGTATGCGGCAGGCATGGCCATCCCGGTCGCGGTGAATCTGTCGGCTCCCTCTCTGAACGACGAGTCGCTGCCGGACCGCGTCGTATCGGTACTCGCCGAACGCGAGCTGCCAGCAGAGGCGCTCACCATCGAGATCACCGAGGACGTCTTACTGGCCAGCGTCATTCGCGCGCGTAGCGTCCTGGACCGTCTACGGGACGAGGGCGTCCGCGTCGCCATCGACGACTTCGGCAGCGGCTTCGCGACCATGAAATACCTCCGCGATTTACCTATCGATGAGCTCAAACTCGACCGCCAATTCGTCACGCCGATCCTCCACGACGACCGCTCCGCCATGATCGTGCGCTCTATCATCGAATTGGCTGACGCGTTCGGCATCGCAAGCGTCGCGGAGGGCGTGGAAAACGCTGAGACTGCCGACCGACTGCGCGAGTACGGATGCGAATACGTCCAAGGCCACTACTTCAGCCCGCCGGTGCCTGCAGCCGCTATACGCCTTGGCATCTGGGGATCGCCGCTGGGGCACAGCCGGATCAGTCCCTCGGCCTAGGGTGTGATGATGTTGAAGCCGGGATCGGGTCGGTCCAGCACCGCAATGATCGACGGGAGGGCGTTTGGGTCGCCGGTGACCGCCAGCCCAGGCGAATCTGCATCACCTGCGGCAAACGCTAAGAGCCGCAACTTGTTTGCGAGACGGACCGTCGCGTGCGCAGTCGCCGCATCGGCGGGCACTTTGCGATACACCAAGACTCCATTGCGGAGCGTCAGCCGGTAGTTGGTGGCGACGTCGAGGAAGGTGATGTCGACAG
>JAVRPX010000706.1:0-3176 GCA_032161985.1 Mycobacterium sp. | reverse complement strand
TGCGACGGCACTCCGGGCGGCCTACCGACCATGGCGCACGTCTCGTACACGTTCAACGGGATGGCCGGTCAGGCAGCGGGATTCGCCGCCGACCGCATTGCACCCACCACCTGAGCTCCTACCGATGCGGAGGTCGCGGACCTCGAGGCGGCGGTCCGGGCGGCCGTAGTCGGGTGGTAGGCGGTTCGGCGGGTTCGCGTGGTCTCGTCCGTGGCCCGGGGTAGAACGTTGGCGGCAGGGGCGGCGGAGGTCGTTGCGGCTGCGGCGCCCTACGCGGAGGACGCATCCGCATCGCCTGGGTCTCGTCGTCGGTCCAATCCCGTTGCACCAGAACGTCTTGCGTGATGCGATCCAACGCCTCTCTGACCTGGCCGCGATCCGGTCGGACCTGAAGGCCGGCGGATTGGTTGAGCCGTTGAGTGAGCCAGTCCATCGTCTCGGCGCGAACCAGTTCGACCTGGTGCGCGCCGGCCGATGTCAGCCAGAAGACATCTCCGCGTCGCTCGGCATAGCCGGTGGCAACGAGGCGGTCGAACGCGGGCTCGAGGATCTCGCGTGGCACCCGCACATGCTCAGCGATGTCGCCCAGCCGGGCCTGTCCTGCGGCCTGCCCGAAGCGGAAGACCTGCAGCAGCGCCCACAGCCGGCCGATGTCGAGTTTGCTTCCCGGACGCTCGGCGATGGCGCGCAGTTGCATACCGGAGCCTTGGCGAATCAACCGGCCGACCGCGTTTTCGAGCAGTTGGTCGGGCGAGTCGTTCGTCGGCATCGCGAACCCCTCGCCCATATCCGCGGCGGTACTGACGGCGTAATTGCGCAGCGGAACCTGCTTGAGCGTCAACGCCAATACGAAGCCGACCATCGCCACCGGAGCCGCATACAGGAACACCAGGTCGAGGGCATCGGCGTAGGCCGCCGCGATCGGGGCGGCCATTTCCGGCGACAACTTGTGCAGCGCATCGGGTGACTGTGCCGCCTCGGGCGGCGCGCCGCTGCTCGCGAGGGCGGCCGCCAGCCGGGAATGTAGAAAGTTATTGAACAGCGAGCCGAACACCGCGGCGCCGAACGAGCTGCCGATGGTGCGGAAGAACGTGACACCGGAGGTCGCCACGCCGAGGTCGGAGAAGTCGACGGTGTTCTGCACGATCAGCACCAGCACCTGCATGCACATGCCGATCCCGGCGCCGAGCACCACCAGGTACAGCGACTGCAGCACCGTCGACGTGTCCGGACCCATCCGCGACAGCAGCACGAAACCTATTGCCATGACCGCGGTTCCGGCCACCGGGAAGATCTTGTAGCGCCCGGTGCGGCCGACGATCACACCACTGCTCATCGACATCGTGAGCAGCCCGATCACCATCGGCAGGGTGTGCAGGCCCGATGTGGTGGCCGACACCCCGTCGACGAATTGCATAAAGGTCGGCAGGAACGTCAACGCACCGAGCATGGCGAAGCCGACGACGAACGACAGCGCGCAGCACACGGCGAAGACGGGCTCGCGGAACAGTCGCATCGGCAGAATCGGTTCGGCAGCCCGCATTTCGACCGCGACGAACGCACCCAACGCCACCAGCGATCCGACGAAGAGCCCGATGATCATCGGCGAACCCCACGCATAGGTGTTGCCGCCCCAACTGGTGGCCAGGGTGAGCCCCGTGGCTCCCAGCCCGACCAACACGATGCCCGCGTAGTCGATGACCGGCCGCGCCATCCGGCCGAGATTCGGAATCGCGGCCACGGCGACCACGATCACGACGACGGCCACCGGCACGTTGATCCAGAACGCCCAGCGCCAGCTCAGGTGGTCGGTGAAGAACCCGCCGAGCAGCGGACCGATCACCGTGGTGACACCGAAGACCGCCCCGAGGGCCCCTTGGTAGCGGCCGCGCTCGCGCAGCGGGATGACCTCGCCGATCACCGCCGTTGCGGTGACCATGATGGCTCCACCGCCGACGCCCTGCAGGGCGCGCGCCGCCACCAGCATCGGCAGCGAGCCGGCCAACCCACACAACACCGAACCGGCCATGAAGAACAGCACGGCGGCGATAAAGACGGTCTTTCTGCCGATCAGATCGCCGAGCTTGCCGACGATCGCCGTCACGACCGTCGACGCCAGCAGATAACTGGTCACCACCCACGCCTGGTGGCCTGCGCCACCCAGGTCGGCCACGACTGTGGGCAACGCTGTCGCCACGATCGTCTGATCCAGGGCGGCCAGCAGCATCCCCAGCAGCACGGCCGTGAAGATCAGGTTGCGCTTCGGCGCCGCCACCTCGGCGGCACTCGGCTGCGGTGGCTCCGGCGGTCGCGGCGGACCGGTCATCGTTGCCGTCATACCTTCGTCCTTGGTTGATGTCGCGTGAGGTCGATGCCGTATAGCCATTGTCCGGGATTGATACCCCTCGGCCAGCACACCAACCCGGCCCGGCGTCAGGGATCGGTAGTGAGCGTAAATGACGTAAATGAGATGGACCGAACCACAGCATCGCGAACCCTGCGACGCGCGGTTGAACCCGATCGCACCACCCACCTCGCTTTTCACAATGGCACCAGCAAGGCGAAAAGCCTTGAGCTAGCGGCCATACTTCAATATCCGAGCCGCGCATCACCATGCCCGGCGAGGGCAACACCGTTCGTAGCTTCTCAGCCGTCGCCTAGCCGGGTGACGGTGGCGGCGGTTCGGCCGGCGGTGGCGGTCCGAGAATGGGGACGGTGATCGGCGGCAGCCCCGGAATCTCCACGACCGTCATACCCCCCTCCGGGGGAAGGCCTGGGAAGTCCGGCGGGCGCTCGACCGGAGGTGGCGGCGGTGCCGGCGCAATCCCGTTGCTGGTGTTGATCGTGATGATCGATCCCGGGAAGGTTTGACCGCTCGGCGAGGTTCCCACCACGGTGCCATAAGAGGCTGAGCTGTTCACCGATGTCGGCTGGTCGGCGACCTGGAAGCCGGCGTCCTTGAGGCGCTGACGCGCCGTATCCACGTTCAGCCCGGACACACTGGGCACCCGGCCGCCCGGCGCGCCCTCGACGTAACGCGGATCGGTTGGCGGCAGATGCACGTCGCCGAAATCGGTGGCAATCGGCTTCATCGCCTCAAACCACGTACGCGCAGGCTCGTTGCCGCCGTATAGGTCACCGCTGCCGCACGCACGCAGTGGGAAGGAGCAGATGCC
>JAVRPX010000705.1:0-6960 GCA_032161985.1 Mycobacterium sp. | reverse complement strand
GCCAGGTCGCTAGCCGGGCTGACGATGACGCCGACGGGCACGTCGATGTCGAAGATCTCGTGCAGCAGGTTGGCGAATGTCAACGCGGACAGGGAATCCCCGCCGAGATCGGTGAAGTGCGCGTCGGCCTGCAGGTCGGATGCCGCCGCACCCAGCAGCGCTCCCGCGGCCCGGCTGATGGTCTCCAGCACCGGTCGGTCGGCGCCATGTGCGCGCAGTTCCCGTAGCTCGTCGGCCTGGTTGTCGGCCAGGTCGGTGTAGAGCTGTTCGAGCCTCTCGCCGTAGTGCTCCTTGGCCTTCGGCCGCGCGAGCTTGCGGATGCCGGTGAGAAGACCGTTCTCGAGCGTGAAAGGCGTTGTCTCGATGATGAAGTCGCGGGGAATCTCAAACGACTGCAGCCCCGCGTCCCTGGCGACACCCTGCAGCGACTCGGTGATCAGCGGCTTCAACTCGTCTGGAGGCCAGCGCAGCAGTGCTTCTTGGGTAGGCACGACGACTGCCAGCAGATACGAGCGGGCGCTGTTGCCGTAGACGAAGATCTGCCGGACCAACGGGCTGTCACCGAACACCGCTTCCAGCTTGGCGACGGTGACGAACTCGCCCTGCGAGAGCTTGAGCACGTTGTTGCGGCGGTCGAGATACATGAGTTGGTCCGGTCCCACCTCGGCCACGACGTCTCCGGTGCGGTAGTAGCCGTCGACGTCGAACACGTCGGCGGTGACCTCCGGCCGCTTGTAATAACCGGGAAACATGGTCTCGGACTTGACCAGCAGCTCACCCCGGGGATGGGGCCGGTCGGTGCTGAAGTAGCCGAGGTCGGGAACGTCGACCAACTTGTAATCGATGACGGGCGGGCGTTGCACCTGGCCGTCGACGAAGACCGCGCCGGCCTCGGTTGAGCCGTATCCGTCGGTCAAATGAACGTCGAGCAGGGACTCGACGAACGCCTTCATCTCCGACGAGATGGGCGCGGAGCCCGTCATCGCGGAGATGAATCGTCCGCCGAGGAGGTTCTGGCGCATGTCGGCGAGCACGTCGGTTTCGACGGCCCATCGATCGTCGGCGCCTGCGGAGCGGCGATCAACTTCGCTCTGGAACTCCTGGAAAACCATGTCCCAGATCCGCGGCACGAAACTCAACTGAGTCGGCCGCACCAATGCCAGGTCTTCGAGGAAGGTCGAAAGATCGCTTTTGGCAACGAAATACGCTGTGCCGCCGGCTCCAAGCGTGGCATACATGATGCCGCGTCCCATCATGTGGCTCATCGGCATGAAGTTCAACGTGATCGACGGGGTGGCGCCTAAACTGCCCCACATCGCCATGCTTGACTTGCGCCACGAGTTGGCGACCATCGTCGTGGTGTACATCGCGCCCTTGGGCGTGCCGGTGCTGCCGGAGGTGTAGATCAGTAGCGCCAGGGTGGTGTCGTCGCCGGAGTCGAAGGCCGAGGTAACCGGCAGCGCGTTCCCGCGTGCCAGCACGTCGGCCAAAGTCTCGACAGCAACTGGGGTTTCGGCCAGCCGCGCGGTCGCGGCTGCGAGTGCGTCGCGGTGGTCGTCCACCTCACCGTGGTAGTCGAACACGACGAGCCGCTCAGGGAGGTGTCCGGTCAGCACCAATTCGACTGCATCATCGAGGAAGTCGATGCTCGATGCGACCGCGACCGGCTCGGTCTCGGCGGCGATGGGCCGCAACTGAGTGACCGGCGCGCTGGTTTGGAGGGGGACCGATATCGCCCCCATACGGTGCACCGCCATGTCGATGGCTGTGTAGTCAGTGCTGGTGAATCCGAGAATGGCGACGCGATCGCCGGGCTGAACCGGGTTCTGTGTCAGCGCTGCCGCGACATCGTTGACCCTGTCCGACAGCTCGCGGTAGGTGATGGTGTCGAAATGGGGGAGTAGCTCGGCGGATGTCCGGCCCGTCACCGGGTCGGTCACGAACTCGACGGCGCGCTGCCCGAGCGCAGGCCGGTCTGCGTAGCCGTCGATGACAGTGTCCACGATCTGCGGCAGCCGCAGCTCGGGTGCTTCAATCGCGTGCGCGATGGTCTCGCTCGGCCGGGCGTCGGCGAACTGCTGGTCTGTGGCGTACAGGTCGGAGATGCGGCGCGCCAGCCGGTCTTCACGGGTAACAGTCGACATAAGGAATCCTCGGCAAATCGGAGATATCGGGGGGCGCCACGCTGCGTCTAAGAGAAAGTACGTTAGCAAAGCTAACTTTATTCCGTTACCGACTGAGAGTTGGCTGTCAATCGTGTGATGGTCGTCACCAGATCGGGGGACAGCGGCCCCCGGATCGGGTTATGCCGCAGCGAGATCGGGTATACAACCGTCGACCGAGGAGGCAACATGAGTGACACGCGTGTTCATGCCAAGGGTGGCAGGCTGCAGATGCCGCGCAGCCGTGGCGCGGCAAGTGGTTTCCTATTGATTCTGTTGGGCGCGTGGGGCGCGCTTATCCCGTTCGCCGGACCGTATTTCGACTTCGCGTTTGGCTCCGACCAGGCGTGGACCTGGACCGCAGCACGCGGCTGGCTCGAGGTGCTGCCGGGCGCCGCCACGGTGGTCGGCGGCCTGCTGCTGCTCGCTTCGCGCAATCGTGCGACCGCGATGCTCGGCGGCTGGCTGACGGTGCTCGCAGGCGCGTGGTTCGTCGTTGGCCGCGCGGTGGCTGGCCAGTTGGGTATCGGCGATGTCGGCGCTCCGGTAGCGGTCACCGACAACAAGCGGACGGTCCTTGAGCTGGCCTACTTCTACGGCCTTGGCGCGCTGATCATCTTCCTGGGCGCCATCGCACTGGGACGGCTGTCGGTTCGGACTGCGCGCGATGTCGCGTTCGCTCAGCGCCCCGTCGCTGCCACGGTGCAGCCGCAGCCGGCGCCGTCGGAGGAGGTCACGGAAATCCAGCCGACGCCGACGACCGAGCGGCCGCATCGAAGCTGGCGCGATATGTTCCAGGGCGGCGGCCGCAGGCACACGCACGCCCACTAGTCACGCGAAATGCTATTTCGGCACAGCAGTATGGCGAGCTGCTTCTTGAGCGAGCTGTACCCGCGAGGTCAACCCGAGCTTGTTGTAGACGTGCCGGAGATGTGACTGCACGGTTCGCGGTGAGATGAACAACCGGGTGGCGATGTCCTTGTTGGGCAAGCCGTCGCCGACAAGGCGGACGACGTCGAGCTCGGTGGGGGTGAGCGAATCCCATCCGCTTGACGGCCGCTTGCGCTCGCCGCGACCGCGTTGCGCGTAGGCGATCGCTTCTTCGGTCGACAACGCGGCGCCTTCGGCCCAGGCGCTATCGAAGTCGTTGTCGCCCATGTGTTTCCGTAGCTTTGCGACAAGCGCTTGGTGCTCGCCGTCGAAAACCTTCAGGCGGACCAGTTCGAGACGGTTTCGGATGGCGTGCGCCGCTCCAAGCAAGCGGCCCGCTTCACGGTGGCTATCCGCTTCGACGGCTAGAACGGCGAGGCATTCGAGCGTGTCAGGGGTGTACAAGTGCGCACCACTTGACGCGGCCCCTGCCAGCGACTCACAGGCATCAATGGTTCCTTGTGCCGTATCACCCTTCGCAACGTTGACGCGAGCGCGGACGGATAGGTCCACCGCACGCCACGATGCATTCGCGCCTGACGCGGCACCGTAGGCCCAGCGCTCGGCGGCGGCCAACTCGCCAAAGCCCAAGGCGGCCTCGGCCATCCAGACCATGTTCAAACCATCTAACGCGGGATTGATACCGCTTTGTTCTGCTTTCAATGCTGCGTTCCAAGCCGCTTCCGCATCACCGTCAGCTAGGCATGCAACGGCCATTGCTGCGTGGATAGCGCGTTCGAAGACGCCCAAAAGTCCCGCTCCTGCCTCGGCAGCCGCGTTCGCTGCGCGACGGGCAGTGGCGGCGTCACCGTGCCATGACAACGCGAATGCTCGCATGAATTGGCCGATTGCCTCGGACATGACATCGTGTGCGATGTCGGCTCGTGCGATGTAGTCATCAAGCATCTCGAGTGCCGCGACCATCTCGCCTCGGTGTGTGTGAACGCCAATCAGTGCCCATGCACACTGTCCAGCGCCGAAGTGGTCGCCAACGCGATTTGCGAGTTCGAGGCCCTCTCTGGCGACCGACTCGGTGACAACGAGGTCACCTGCGACAAACGCGGAGTACGTCTGGCGGCCGAATATCTGGCATAGCCGCCATGAATCGCCCAACTCGCGGGCAAGCGTGATTGCCTCGGTGAAATACGGTCGCGCGAGTTCGTAGTCGTGCGCGAGGACGGAGCAGCGTGCGGCAAGCGCGCGCGTCAAGAGTGCGGGATCGCCGACATCTCGCGCGAGCGCCAAAGCCTCTTCCGCCTGCTCTAGGGCGTCAGTGATTTCCAACCATGAGCTCAACATGGCCGTATCGGCGAGCGCCCGCGCACGCAGCGCAGGCGACACCTCGGACGCGCTGCCATCCGAGCCGGATACCGCGGCCTCAAGCCACGCGCCGCCTTCCAAGACCCCGCCGCGCATCAACCACAGCGGCTGTAGCGATGTGGCCATCTCCAACGCGTTCGCGATGTCGTTGTTCTCACGACTCCAGATGAATGCCGCGCGAAGGTTGTCGATCTCCGACTCGGCTTGCTCGACGTGCCGCTGAAGGTGATCGTGTGGCGGTGCATCTAATCGGATTGCCATCGTGGTGTAGTGGTCGCGGTGCCGGGCGCGTACCGCTTCGGATTCGCCGGACTCGCCGAGCTTCTCCATGGCGTACTGCCGCACGGTCTCCAGTAAGCGGTACCGCGTTGAGCCGCTGAAATTCTCGGCGACGACAAGCGACTTGTCGACGAGCAGGTTGAGTTGGTCGAGGACCTGATAGCGCTCAACGTCGGAGTCGACGGCGACGGCCCGAGCGGCGTCGAGGTCGAATCCGCCCATGAATACCGCCAAGCGGCGGAAAAGCACACGTTCAGGCTCGGTCAGCAAGGCATGCGACCAGTCGACCGAGGCCCGCAGCGTCTGCTGCCGACGTACGGCGGTGCGCGCACCTCCGGTGAGCAGCTTGAAGCGGACGTGCAAACTGTTCAGAATCTCGTTCAGCGACAGTGCCCGTACTCGAGCCGCGGCGAGCTCAATGGCCAGCGGCATGCCGTCGAGGCGTCGACAGATCTCCGTGACTGTTTCGGTGTCGCAATCGTTGATGGTGAAATCCGGACGGGCGTGGCGGGCACGGTCACTGAATAATTCGATTGCTTCGTCAGCGAGCGACAGGGATGCAACCTGCCAGATCACCTCACCGCCGACGACGAGCGGCTCCCGACTGGTCGCCAGGATGGTTATGGCGGGGCACGCCGCCAACAGGTCGTTGACGAGCGCGGCGCTGGCTTCCAGTAGATGTTCGCAGTTGTCGAGCACCAGCAGGAGGTGCCGGTTGCGGGCGAACTGCACCATGGTCTCGGTGATGGAGCGGCCAGGTTGATCGGGTAGCCCCAGGGCGCGGGCGACCGCCACAGGCACGACTTCGGCGTGGGTGATCGGCGCCAGATCGGCGTAGCAGACGCCATCGGGGAACTGACCGCCCATCTGACCGGCGACCTCGATCGCCAGCCTGGTTTTGCCGGCTCCGCCTGCGCCCGTCAAGGTCACTAGCCGGTCGTCGGCGAGGGAGCGGCTGATCTCCGTGATCTGTGTAGCGCGGCCCACAAAGCTGGTCAGCTGAGCCGGGAGGTTATGGGCAGCAACGGCATCCGTTGTCCGCAGCGGCAGGAATTCGTTGCGTAGGTCGGGATGGCACAGCTGGGAAACCCGAACGGAGCGGGGGAGGTCGCGCAAGCCATGGCGGCCGAGATCGATCAACCACGTGTCGTCAGGGAGTTGGTCCTCGACCATTTCCACGGTTGCTGCCGACATGACGGTCTGGCCACCGTGGGCCAGATCGCGCAGCCGAGCGGTCTTGTTGATCGTGGTGCCCGCATAGTTGCCCTCGTCGCGCAACTGCACATCGCCGGTGTGCACCCCGATCCGCAGCTTGGTCGGCGCCAGATCCGCCCGCTGCAGCTCCAGCGCGCACGCCACAGCATCACCAGCGCGGGCGAATGCGGCGACGAAACTGTCGCCCTCGCCCTGTTCGACTGGGCGCACGCCGCCGTGCTCCGCGACGAGCTTCGAGGCGGTTTGATTCATGCGTGCGATCGCGGCCGTCATCGCCTCGGGCTGGGTCTCCCAGAGCTGGGTTGAGCCCTCGACGTCGGCGAGCAGCAGCGTTACCGTTCCGGTCGGCAGCAGCTCGGCCATATCTACATCGCTCCACTCAGTCGCGCTCATGCTAGCCAGCATGGGCCCCCTTTACCCCGCAAAACATCAGCTCAAAGGCGTATCTACGCCCCCTCACCCGGCACTTTTACGCCCCAGGGCGGATGGTCTGACGTCGCAACAGCCCGATAGTCGATTCATACCGACCGACACAGGAGGCCGACATGACCACCACCAATACCCGTCAGGATTCGATCGCGGCGGTTTGCGAGGCACTCGGCGTGCCGCGACAGGACTGGCACCTGTTCTCACAGTGGGCCGCCGGCCCGATGACGTCGAACACGCTCGACGCGCTGTACCAATACGTCGATGTCATGATCGCCGATCGTTGCCGACGGTCCACCGACGACCTCTTGGCCAAACTGATCGAGCTGGAAGTCGACGGTGAGGAACTCACGGTCGTCGACATCCGCAGGTTTGTCGCCGATCTGGTGGCCGGTGCGAGCTAGCTTCGCGCGTCCTTCGGGTCGAGCTCGTCGAGCAGGCGCTGCATCGTGCGTGACATCTGCGCGAAGTTCTTCTCGCCCACAAGTGCCGACCATCGGTGTTCGATGTCGGCCACGCGGTCGCCGGCAACGGCCATCAGGCCACGTCCGCGCTTGGTGAGGTCGATCAGCTTGGCTCGGCCATCGGTCGGATCAGGTCGCCGGGTCAGATAGCCCATGTCGGCGAG
>JAVRPX010000704.1:0-4538 GCA_032161985.1 Mycobacterium sp. | reverse complement strand
ATGCGAGTACTTCCACGTCAATCACTCGATTCCAGGTTGTCTTGCGATCGCGATACATACCGGTGCCGGCACCGTGCTGCACACCGGCGATATCAA
The DNA here is from genome assembly GCA_032161985.1 of Mycobacterium sp. Taxonomy (GTDB): domain Bacteria; phylum Actinomycetota; class Actinomycetes; order Mycobacteriales; family Mycobacteriaceae; genus Mycobacterium. The sequence goes on along the minus strand of JAVRPX010000704.1, from coordinate 4,442 downwards.
GCTCGACCAGTCGCCGCTCGGCGACCAGCCGACCGACCTGCCCGGAATGTCGCGGTTGGGCGACGCCGGCGTGGACCTGTTCCTCTGTGACTCAACGAATTCCGAGATCCCGGGCGTTGGGCCGTCGGAAAGCGAGATCGGGCCGAACATGCATCGGCTGATTCGAGGCGCCGAGGGCCGGGTTATCGTGGCTTGCTTTGCCTCCAATGTCGCTCGGGTGCAACAGATCATCGATGCGTCAGTGGCGCTTGGCCGCAAGGTGTCGTTCGTGGGCCGGTCGATGGTGCGCAACATGGGCATCGCCAAGGAGCTCGGCTACCTCACCGTCGCCGACGACGACGTGATTGACATCGGCGCAGCGGAAATGATGGCGCCCGAGCGAGTCACGTTGGTCACCACCGGAACCCAGGGTGAGCCGATGGCCGCGCTGTCGCGGATGTCGCGCGGCGAGCACCGCAGCATCACGCTGACGTCGGGCGATCTCATCATCATGTCGTCGTCGCAGATCCCTGGCAACGAAGAAGCTATATTCGGGGTCTTAGATGCGCTGGCCAAGATCGGTGCCCGGGTTGTCACCAACGCCCAGGCGCGCGTGCATGTTTCGGGCCACGCGTATGCGGGCGAGCTGCTGTTCCTCTACAATGGCGTACGGCCGCGCAATGTGATGCCGGTGCATGGTACCTGGCGGATGCTACGGGCCAACGCCGCGCTGGCGGTCCGCAGCGGTGTGTCGCCGAAATCGATCGTGATCGCGGAGAACGGTGTCAGCGTCGACCTGGTGGCTCGTAAGGCTGCGATCGCTGGCGCCGTGCCGACGGGCAAGATGTTCGTTGACGGGTTGATCACCGGCGATGTCGGCGACGCGACGTTGGGCGAACGCCTTGTCCTCTCTTCGGGTTTCATCGCGGTGACGGTGGTTGTGCACCGTGGCACCGGCAAGCCCGCTGCGCCTGCGCATCTGCATTCGCGGGGATTCTCGGAAGACCCCAAGGCGCTCGAGTCGGTGGCGCGCAAGGTCGAAGAAGAGCTGGAAGTCCTTGCCGCCAACAACGTTACCGAGGTAACGCGGATCGCCCAGGGCGTGCGTCGCATCGTGGGCAAGTGGGTCGGCGACACCTACCGGCGCCAGCCGATGATCGTGCCGACGGTCATCGAGATCTAGTTGCGGCTCAACCGACAGGCGCTTCTCATTCGTGCATCAGCGGAACGCGCAGTCGGCAACCACTTTGCGCCGCATGCGCCCATGCGTCCTGGCACGCTGCGGCTTTAAGCAGCCTCCTTGGCGAAAACCAACCGCACGAGCATGCCGCCACATAGTTTCCGATGCGCAACCGGTAGACGGCTGTGCACCGGAGGTCGCCGGACGGACGGTCGGCGTTCTCGGAACCGATATTCTCGGGATGCCTGGCATACATGACGTTTTCCTAGCGTCTGTCGATGACATGCTGTCAGCCGAAGCTGACGGGCTCGAGTGACTGCCAGATCACGCCGCCGGGCACGGAGGTCACCGGCGGTGGCGTCGGCTCCAGTGTCTGGGTGATGACGCCCGGTCGCGTCGCTATCGCGGCCCGCGGGCCCGGTTGGGCGGGTGGTGACTGGCATTTTCCTAGCGAGTCGTTCCACACGCCGCCGGAGTCGAGGCAGCACTTTCTAGTCCAAGCGAGCTGTTCCGAGGGGTCAGGATAGTTCACGCCCTTCATACAGTCGTCATAGCGTTCGATGTCCCACTCCGGGGCAGCGTTGGCGACAGCCGTTGAGCCGAACGTGCCACCGGCGAGTGTGCCTGCCGCCACGATGAGGGCCGCGGGGATACGAACACGCAGATGCGCGGAGAGCGTCGTGGGTGATGTGAATGCCATTTCTTGTCCTTGGTCGAGAGTTGTGGCGTCAGCCGAGATTGGCCGGCGCGGGTGAGAAGGTTCCGGTGACGACGCCGGGATTCCGGATCAATGGGGGTGCAGCCGGTTCGAGGGTCTGGGTGATCACGCCCGGGGCAATAGCGGGATGCCGCGCGGGTTCGGCTGGCGGAGCCTGGCATTTGCCTTGGGCAGCGTTCCAGTCGCCGCCGGTGGCCCAGCAGCACAACGCAACGTGGTTCTCCCACTCTTGGTCGTCGTAGCCTTTGCCGTAACCGTCGGCGATGCATTGGTCGTAGGCGCCGATGTCCCACTCTCTGGGTGCGGCGCAGGCGTGCGCCGGCTCGGCCAAAGCGCTGCCGCCGAGTGCGCCTGCCGCCACGATGAACGCGACGGGCATCAGGCGACGCCAGCGCACGGGAGCCGGGGAGTTTGTGAGTGCCATGTCGAGTCCTTGGGTCTGCGAGTGGTGTGTCCTCCAATCTTGGAGAGACGCAGTCACTCACGGAACGGGGCGAGCGCCCGTGGATAGCCGGTTGGTTTGCGGGATCTCGGCACCATTCCCGTTAGGGGATAGGGGGTTTGCGGGAACCGGTAGGCGCTCACGCAATAGCGCAGAAAGTATTGCGGCGGCGCGAAGCCGGGCTAGACCTTGTGCGCGTACGCCGACCACTCGAGCTGCGACGCGGCCAGCTTACGACCCTTCGGCTCGATGTAGTTGCGCAAGAAGTAGTCCGGTCCCGCCTGCTCGTCGAGATGCCAGCCGTACTCGGCCACGAATTCCGAAACCTGGTCGGGGTCCAGCCCGAAGCGCCACACCTGCTGCCGTTGCCTGAAACGCTTGTACAGGATGGCCGCGTCGTACATGTTCACCCCGTCGATGAAGTCCTTGCGGACATAGGTGAACACCAGTCGACTCCCGCCAGGGCTCGCCTGCAACGCACCGAGCGTGGCTCGGACGGCGTCCTCGGTCAGATACTGCGTGACACCTTCCCAGATGAAGAACGTGCGGGTGTCGGGACGGTAACCGTGCTCGGTCAGCACACCGATCAGGTCCTTGCGCTCAAAATCCAAGGGCACCAAGTGAACCGACGCGGGTACCGCGCCGATGGCGCGCTTCACGGCGGCCTTCTTGCGCTCGATGTTGACCGGGAGGTCGACTTCGAAGACCGGGATGTCGGATCGACGCGCGAGGCGGTATGCCTTGGTGTCCAAGCCTGCCCCGAGAACGACGACGGCGTCGATGCTCCCCAGGGCGTCGTCCAGCTTGTCGTCGATGTAGCGCTTGCGGCACGTGATGAGTGACCACGAGCCGGGGACGGCCCGCTCGCCTGCCGATATCGTCAAGCGTCGCAACAGCGGCCACCGCATCGCTCGTACCAATGCCCGTTGGCCTGCGGGCAACATCAACAGCGCAAGGTCGTCGGAGACCAGGCGCCGTTCGGGTGCCTCGTACTGCTCGATGGCCGCCTGCACCATCGGGCCGAACGCGGTCTGCGCGGCGGGGTTTCGCGCCATGGTCAGCGCTTGTTGACGTACCCCGCATCCACCGGCAGCGTCACGCCGGTGATGTAGCGGGCCTCGTCAGACACAAGCCATGCGACCGCTGCGGCGATGTCCTCTGCCTCGAGAACGGCGACCGGCATCGCGTTGCCCATATCCGGTGGCCGTTTCGAATTGGCGATCACGTTGGCGAGCCACTGACGGGTGTGGTCGTTGTCGATCATCGGCGTGTTCACGCCGGCGGGGTGAATCGAATTAACCCGGATACTATGGGGTGCAAGATGATTGGCGTAGGCCCGCATCAAGCCGACCACGCCGTGTTTGGCCGCCGTGTACCCAAGCGAACCTGGGTCGCCGCCGCCGATGCCGACCAGACCAGCGGCAGAACTGATCAGCACTATCGATCCACCGTCACCCTGCTCGACCAACTGCGGCATCGCCACCTCGACCGTGTTGTGCACGCCGGTGAGGTTGACGTCGACGACGTCTCGCCAGCCTTCGGCGCCCGATTCCATAGGGGCGATGCCCGCGTTCGCGACGACGATGTCGAGCCGCCCGAGTTCGTCGAGGCCCGACTGCAACGCGGTGGCCAACGACGCCTGATCGCGAACGTCGGCCTGCTGGGCAACAATTCGAGCACCGGTGTCCTCGACGAGCTTTACCGTCGCGGCGAGATCGTCAGCTGTTGCCATCGGGTAGGGGACCGATGCGATCTGGTCACAGATGTCGATCGCGATGATGTTCGCGCCATCGGACCCCAACCGGACCGCCTCAGCACGGCCCTGACCGCGGGCCGCGCCGGTGATGAACGCAACCTTGCCGTCGAGCGCACCCATCAGGGACGCAGCTGGCCCTTGGCCGGGTCGCCCGCGACGACCGGGGTAAGCATCTTGATGTCCGGCGCGCCGTCCAGATGCTCGCCGACCGTTCCGAACAGCGCCCCCACCGCGGGTGCGGTGCTGTGCGTCTTGAGTGCGTCGGCGTCGGCCCACTGCTCGACGAAAACGAATGTGCCGTCGGCCTCGTGCAGCGAGTAGAGATCGCAACCGGGTTCGGAGTGCACCGCCTCGATGGCCTGCTTAC
>JAVRPX010000703.1:0-2595 GCA_032161985.1 Mycobacterium sp. | reverse complement strand
TTGGCCTACCGAGGTACCACGACGCCCATATCGGCTCGCCGGTCGCTTCGGTCAGCCACCGCTCGGTCTGGCGATTCCAATAGCGGACCCCGTAGGGCCCTCGCCGATGGGCGCACAACAACCGATGTTCGTCGAGTGTCTTTAGCGCGGCGGCGGCATCACCTAGCAGCGCGGCCTGGCGCAGCGCAACGGCATGGGGCACAAGCACTTTCCGAAGGTGTTCCGACGGTTGGTCGTCCTCGATCCACTCGATGTGCTCGCCACCGGCCCGTAAGACGTCGACGGTGCTGTCCGCGTCGCCATCTCGAATTGCCGACGCGAGGGCGCCAATCGATTCGCCGAACCTGTGCGACGTCCTCAGTTCCGCGATCTTCGTGCTATCGAGGCCGTCGACCAGATCCGCCAATACCGCACCGGCTTCCACCGACGCCAGCTGGTCCGGGTCACCGACCAGAATCAACCGCGCATCGGGACGCACCGCCTCCAGCAGCCGCGCCATCATCGTCAGCGACACCATCGACGTCTCGTCCACCACGATCACGTCGTGCGGGAGCCGGTTGCCCCGATTGTGGCGAAACCTTGCCGAGGTGTCGGGCCTGCTGCCCAGTAGTCGGTGCAGTGTCGTCGCGTGCAATCCCGACAATGCCTGCTGGTCTGCCGGTTGGAGCTTGCCCACCTCGAGCTGGACAGCCTCCTGCAGTCGCGCCGCCGCCTTACCCGTCGGCGCCGCGAGTGCGATCCGTAAGTGGGTGCCACTACTGAGCAATGCCAACAGCCTCGCCACCGTCGTGGTCTTACCCGTTCCGGGGCCGCCCGTCAGCACCGTCAATCCCTGCGACAGCGCGACGTCGGCAGCCGCCCGCTGCTCCTCGAACCCCTTGGGGAACAGCCGGTCGATGTCCGGGGACGCCTGCTTCGGCCGTGCCCCGACCATCGTGAGCACATCGCGGCACACCTGCTGCTCTTCCAGCCAGTACCGGTCGAGATACAGCAGATCCCCGTCGACGTGCAGCACTGGCGGTTGCCCAACGAGTGCGCTGCGGTTTACCGCGGTAAACCATTCTTCGCTGTCCGGCCAGGGCAGGCCGTCAACACCGACTTGCGACGCGACTGTGCGAAGATCGACACACACCGAGCCATTGCGCAGTGCGCGCACCACCAACGCCACGGCCAGCGCGACCGACTCGTCTGTCTCTGACGCCAGGGTGGTAAGCCGCTGCGCCACATGCACATCCGACGACTCGATCACCTCGGCGTCGGTGAACGTTCGAAGCAGCCCGGTGGCGCTGCGCGCCTGTCGCCAGTCGACGGACGTCATGCGACCAACTCCGACATCGCCGTGATGAGCGCCTCAGGCGGTTGCCAGTCGAACACCCCTGCCGGATGACCGTCGACCACCGGCGTATCCGGGCCGCACATCCCGCGTAGGAACAAATACATCACGCCGCCCAGATGTTTGTCCGGCGCATATCCCGGCAGCCGCCACCGCAGGAACCTGTGCAGCACAACGCTGTACAACAACGCCTGCAGTGGATAGTCAGAATGCAGCATAACCTCGACCAACCGCGGCCGCGCATAGTCCGCCGCGCTTAGGGGCCTCGCGGGATCCCCTAGCCAGTTCGTCTTGTAGTCCACCACCACATACCGCTCGCCGATCCGCAGCACCGCGTCGACCGAACCCGTCAGATATCCCTTCAGCGACTGCCCACCCAGTGCAGGCCCGGCCAACCGATCGGCATACGACGCCAGCGGGTCATCCTTCGGAAGATGCGTCCGTAACAACTCGCCGACGTGCGCCAGCCGGATGTCCGGGCCTGCGCCGCGCAAATCCCCACCCGCCAATGGGAACTCGAAGTCCATCTCCCGCATCCGGTCGGCCAGCCCGATCTGCCGCAGCGTCAAGCCGTCCGCCAGCGGGCCCAGCGGCGTGTCGTGCATCGGGACCATCGCCGCCGCCAACACCGACGCCTCGACGTCGACCGGCCACCACACCGAGTGCTCCCGAATCTGTGCCTCCAGCTCCGCGGCCAGATCTGCGGCGAACGGGTCGGTCGTCTCCAACTCCGCGTGCACCAGCGTGCCGAACTTCGCGCCCGCAGGCAGATCCGCCATCGGCGACGGCACGTCGGCGCCGGTTGCAGCGGCTACCAGCGGGATATCCGCCACCTCGTCGTCGAGCTCCACCACCTCCGGCTCGCTGCTCACCGGAGTCGTCTCGGCGGCTCGGATCAGGCCCGAGTACGACGTTCGCCGCCACGACGTGTCGATCGCGCGGTGGAAGTGCCTCGCCTGGAAGTCGGTCGACGTCTCACCCGTTGGCCGAACGGGGACGGGCCGCACGACAGACTCCTCGATGACCGGACCCCCGACCGTCTCCCACTCCTTCAACCTCGCCATCGCCTCGTCGTCGGAAACCTTCGCAGGCAACACGCTGTCCGGCACTACCGACTCGCCGGGCCGCCTGCCCCGAAGCAGGCGCGACAAACCGCCGTTGGGCTCATCCCTCGACGGCGCCCACCACGCGACCACCTGTGACTGCGCCCGCGTCATCGCCACATACATCAACCGGCTGTCGTCGCTGGCGTCCTCGGCGCG
>JAVRPX010000702.1:0-9328 GCA_032161985.1 Mycobacterium sp. | reverse complement strand
GCGGTGCATGACGTGCACTCGGTCGGTATCGGCCAGCGCCAGCTCGTCGGCCAGTTCACCGGTGCCGTCGGGGCTACCGTCATCGACGATCAAGATGTGTACGTCCGGCCGCGCCTTGTGCACGCGTCCGACGATCAACGGCAGGTTCTCCCGCTCGTTGAACGTGGGGATGATGACCAGAGTGCGCTGACTCGGGCGCTGATCGCCCTGGCCGGTACTCATGTAGCTCCTTTGTCATTGCTGCGCCGGCCGTGCCGACGCACGAAACTCCCATTGTGCAGTATTGCGGCGATCACAGCGGCAACACCGAGGGCCACGAGGACGCCCTGGACCTCAGGGCCCCACCTCGTGGCGAGCGTGAGCTGCGTCTTTAGCCGCACCTGCATGTCGAGGTAGGCGGGTTCGAAGAAAGCGGTGTGGGCCAGCTCGCGGCCATCGGGCGAGATGATCGCGCTGATGCCGGTGGTGCCCGCGACCACGACGTATCGGTCGTGTTCAACCGCACGCAGCCTGCCGAACGCGAGCTGCTGCTCGCTCATCGCCTCGTTGAAGGTGGCGTTGTTGGACGGCACAGTCAGCAATTGGGCGCCGTTTTGCACCGACTCGCGCGCCGCCCGGTCGAAGATCACCTCCCAGCACGTCATCACTCCGATGGGCACACCGGCGGCGTTCACCACCCCGCTGCCGCTACCGGGCACGAAGTAGCCCGCCCGGTCGGCGTAGGACGACAGATGGCGGAAGAAGCCGCGCCACGGCAGGTACTCGCCGAACGGCTGGACGATCTTCTTGTCGTGCCGGTCGCCAGGGCCGGTGGCGGGATTCCAGACGATCACCGAGTTCGTCGCCACCGGGTTGTCGGCGCTGTAGCCGGGGGCGGCGACGACGCCACCAACGAGAATCGGCGCCTTGATATCCGCCGCGGCGATCGAGATCTCGTCGCGGGCGTCGGGATTGGCCAGTGGATCGATGTCGGACGAGTTTTCCGGCCAGATAACAACCATCGGCTGTGGCGCCCGGCCTGCGCGCACGTCGTCGGACAGCTGAGCCGTTTCGCGGACGTGGTTGTCGAGCACGGCGCGGCGCTGCGCATTGAATTCCAGCCCGAGCCGCGGCACGTTGCCCTGAACGGCGGCGACGGTGATCGACGGGTCGTCGCCTGCGCCGAGACCCGACTGGCGGACATGCGGCCACGCCAACGCGGTGGTCAGCAGCACGGCGCTGATGCACACACCGGGCAGCACCACTGCAGGCGGTGCCGACTTCTGGCTCTCGTCGTTGTGCTGCCACCACTTCACGACTTCGAAAGTTATTGCGGCCAAACTGAACCCGATCAGCACCGCTGCGAACGACAACAGCGGCGCACCGCCGAGTTGTGCGATTGCTAGTAACGGGCCATCCGTTTGACTGAAACCGACCACACCCCACGGGAACCCACCGAACGGCACGGTCGACTTGAGCCATTCCTGTGCGGCCCAGAGCGCGGCGAACCAGAACGGCCAGCCCGACAGACGTCGAGCCGCGACCGCGCCCAAGCCGAACAGGGCAGGGAACAAGGCCTCGAGGACGCACAGGCAGAACCAAGGAACCGCGCCGACGAACCCGCCGATCCACGGCAGCAGCGGAAGATAGAACGCCAGCCCGAATAGAAATCCGTAACCGAATCCACCTGCGAACGTGGTGGACTCGCGCGTTAGCACCCATGCGAGCATGGCGAACGCCGCGATAGCCAGGTACCACCAGCCGAATGGCGGGAAGCTCATGCACAGCGCCAGCCCGGCCACGATCACGACGCCGAGCTGGGGCAGCCGATCCAACACCGCCTGTCCGAATCGCTTGAGCCGCAACTGGACATCGGCGAACCGTCCGGACTCGGCCGGTTTGTCGTCCTCCTCCGTCAGAGTCGGGTCGGCTTCCTCGTCGTCGTCGATGGCGGGAAAGATGTCCGTATCGTCGGTCGCCTTGGCCCACTCGCGCCTGCGGCCGGACTTAGCCATGGATGACGGCACCCCGATGCACCGTCTGCCTGCACTGCGGCAACCGGCCGTCGAGTCGAGGCAGGGCAGGCACCCTTGAGCGTTGGTCGGTCGACCAGCGCTGAACGGCATCAGCCGGAGCGCTGACCTCGAACTCGTCGGCTTCCCAGATCGCGTAGGACGCCGGTGCGCCGGGGACCAGGGTGCCGGTGATGCCGTCGAGCACCCCGCCTGCGCGCCACGCGCCGCGGGTTGCGGCGGCGAACGCCGCCCGAGCCGAAATCGCGCTGCCAGGGGTGTGGTGGCGGGTCGCCGCGCGAACCGTCGCCCACGGATTTATGTCGGTTACCGGGCTGTCGGAACCAAAGGCGATTGGCACGCCTTGGGATGCTAACAGCGCCAAGGGGTTCAGCCCCGTGCTTCGGTCAAGCCCGAGACGCTGCGCGTACATGCCGTGCTCACCGCCCCACAGCGCATCGAAATTGGGCTGCACGCTGGCGATGACGCCCCATGAGCCGAGCAGGCCCGCCTGGTCGTCGGTGATCATCTCGAGGTGTTCGAGTCGATGCCCGCAGCGGGCCACCGCCGGTGCCCCGAAGTGGTCGACCACTCCCTCGAGCGCGGTCACGACGGCGGTGACTGCGGCGTCACCGATGACGTGGAATCCCGCTGTGACGCCTGCTTCGGTGCAGGCGTAGAGGTGAGCGGCGATCGCGTCGGTGTCGAGGTAGGTGTTGCCGCAGCAGTCGGGTGCGTCGGCGTACGGCTGATGCAGCCACGCGGTGTGTGAGCCGAGAGCGCCGTCGACGAACAGGTCGCCTGCCAATCCGCTGGCGCCGGTGGCGTCGATCAGCTCGCGGGCCTGTTCGGCGGTGGTGACGTGTTCACCCCAGTAACCGACGACCTCGACACCGTGGTCCGCATCGCGGACCCCGTGCCAGTCGTCAAGGCCGCCGATGTCGGGTCCTGCACATTCGTGGACGGCGACGATGCCGGACGCAGCCGCGGCGTCGAGTGCGACCAGCAGAGCGTGGTGGCGCTGCTGAGGTGTCAGCCTGTCGCGGGCGCCCGCTCGCACCAGGTGGTGGGCGTCGCTGGTCAACGGTCGTTGCGGGTCGAATCCTGCGGCGTCGGCGAGGCGCGGTGCCAGGCGGCGTAGCGCGCTCGTGGCGGCGGCGGAGTGGACGTCGATGCGGGCCAGGTAGGTGGGCCGGTCGCCCACTACGCAGTCGAGGTCGCTGGTGCTGGGTGCGGTCTGCTCGGGCCACGCGGATTCGTCCCAGCCGTGTCCCCAGATCGGACCGTCGGGGTGAGTCCGCGCGTAATCGCCGATGAGTTCGAGGCAGTGCCGCAGTGAGGTGGCGTTTCGCAGATCGACTCCGGCCAGCGTCAGGCCGGTGGCGGTGAGGTGGACGTGACTGTCGACGAATGCGGGCGCGACGAAGCCGTTGTCGAGGTCGATGATCTGCGCGTCCGGAAACTGTTGGCGCCCAACGTCATCGCTGCCGAGCCACGCGACGATGCCGTCGCTTACCGCCATCGCGGTCGCGTCGGGCATGGCGGGGCTGTGCACCCGCCCGTTGAGGAGGAGGGTCGTCACTTATTCGGGTTTGCGCTCCACGGCGGTTGATTCGACGTCGGCGACGTCGATGACTTCGCCGTCAATGTAGTCGCCGCTGCCAGCCGCGGTGTATCCCCAGCCGGGCGCAGCCGCACCGGCCACGGTGACCAACGGCACCCGCCGGGCGGCCATCGCGGTGACCAGCGGACGGGCCGCAACCCGGGTCGGCGGCAGCAGCAACAGCGCACCGACGACCGAGCTGGCCAGGCCGGGGATGACGACCAGCACCGTGCCCAGCGCGACAAGCACGCTGTCGGCCGCCGCTCCCTGCACCGTGGACGTCGTCAGGCCCGACCGCAGCCGGCGAATGTGGCGCTTGACCTGGGAGCCGGCCAGGGCGAGGCCGACGACAAAGGTCCCGAGCAGGAGCAATACGGTCCAGCCGAAACCGATCGTCGAGGCCAGCGCCACGATCACCGCCAGCTCGACGAGCGTGTAGATCAGAAACAGCCGCATCGCCATGTAGATGCAACGTCTCCCGCCGCGGCTTGGTTCCGTAGATTGACCGACGTGACGACGATCAAGATCGACACCCCGGACAGCCCGATTGATGCACTGCTCAGCATCCTGTCGGCGAGGGTCCCTGGCCCGGCGTGGTGGTGGTGCACGATGCAATCGTTTAGGGCCCTGACAGCGAATCGACGTCGGCGCGGATCGCCGCGGCGGGCTTCGTAGCCATCACTTTGAACCTGTATTCGCGCGGCGGCAGGGCGCGGTGCACCACCAGAGTCTTAGCGGTTCGCACTGGTGTTGGCGCCCAAGGGTTTTGGTGCCTCAGCACCGTTCTACGGCGCTCCCCTGCCACGCAACCTGGGTGAAACTTTGGACGGCGCATGCCCGATCGTAGCGAGCTTCGGCAGCCGCGACCCGATGGGCAAGGGCGCACTGCTCGACTGCGCACGGTAGTCGACGAAAGGGGCATCACCGCCGATATCAAGGTCTATCCGGATGCAGGCCACAGCTTCGCCAACAAGCTGCCCGGTCAGCCGCTGCTACGGATCCCCGGATTCGGCTATAACGACGCGGCAACCGAGGACGCGTACCGCCGGGTCTTCGCGTTCTTCGAGGAGCACCTGACCGCGTCGGCCTAGGCTGGCGCCGTCACCTCGATCGCGCTATGTACCTTTTCGATGCCACCGCGGAAGATCGCCTGCGGCACCCACCACCACGCGTGCCACCAGTAGCGCTTGGTGACGATCTCGTAGACCCGCCGGGTCTCTGACTTGGGCAAATTGCGCGCTACCGCCTCGACTGACTCACTCTTCGGCTTGCCGAGCGCGCTCGCCTTTTGAATGGTCACCCGCGGGGTGTTGTTGATCCGCCTCGTTTTCCACGAACCGTCGTCGGTGATTATCAACAGTTTGTCGCCTTCAGGGACTCCCCACACCGTGGTCGGCTTCGGCCTTCCGTCCTTGGTGAAGGTCGTGAGCAGCAGGTACTTCTCGCCGTAGACGTCTTTGAAGCTGGGCGCCACGGCTCAAACCGCCTTCAACTCGATGGTCACGTTGTTCCTCATTCCCCCGCGCAGCTTGGAGAAAACGTTGAACGTCTTGCCGATCAGCCCGTACCGCTTGCCGATCGCGTCGTACGTCGCGCCATTGGCCGACTTGTCCAGGATCGTCGCGGTGGCGTCGACAGCCTCACCCTTCGGATTGCCGCTGCGGTCGCACGGGGCGACGGTCACGCGCGGTGTGTTGCGGATCCGCTTGACCTTCCATGACTTCTCCTGGGTGATGACCACCAATCGATCGCCGGCGGGCGCGGCCCAGATGGCCGTCGGCTTGGGCCTGCTGTCCTTGGTGAACGTGGTCAGCAGGATGTACTCGGACTTGGCAACATCAGCAAAGGTGACTGGCACCAAACCAACCTAGCCTTCGAGCTCGCCTTCCGTCTCGAGCAGCACTTGGCGCAGGCCGTCGAGGCTGGCCTGTTCCGGTTGTGCCCACATGCCGCGCCCGGCGGCTTCCAGGAGGCGCTCGGCCATGCCGTGCAGCGCCCACGGGTTCGACTCGGCCATGAACTTGCGGTTCTCGTCGTCGAGTACGTACTCCGCCGAGAGCCGCTCGTACATCCAGTCGGCCATCACACCGGCGGTGGCGTCGTAGCCGAACAGATAGTCGACCGTTGCGGCCATTTCGAACGCGCCCTTGTAGCCGTGCCGCCGCATCGCGTTGATCCAGCGGGGGTTGACGACGCGGGCACGGAACACGCGGGTGGTCTCCTCCGAGAGCGTGCGGGTGCGCACGGCGTCGGGCCTGGTGTTGTCGCCGATGTATGCGGCCGGTGACTGGCCGGTCAGCGCGCGCACCGTGGCGATCATGCCCCCGTGGTACTGGAAGTAGTCATCGGAGTCGGCGATGTCGTGCTCACGGGTGTCGGTGTTCTTGGCGGCCACGACGATTCGCCGGTACTGCCGGTTCATGTCGTCGGCGGCAGGCGCGCCGTCCAGCCCGCGGCCGTACGCGAAGCCGCCCCATGCGGTGTAGACCTCCGCAAGGTCGGCGTCATCGCGCCAGTTGCGGCTGTCGATGAGCTGCAACAAGCCGGCACCGTAGGTGCCCGGTTTGGATCCGAAAATTCTTGTGGTGGAACGACGATGGTCACCGTGCTCGGCAAGGTCGGCCTGCGCGTGGGCTCGGACGTAGTTGTCATCGACGGACTCGTCGAGATTCGCGACGAGTTGCACCGCATCGTCGAGCATCGTGACGACGTGTGGGAACGCGTCGCGGAAGAAACCGGAGATACGCACCGTCACGTCGATGCGGGGACGGCCGAGCTCGGCCAGTGGGATCGGTTCGAGGTTCACCACCCGTCGCGACGCGTCGTCCCAGATCGGCCGAACACCCAGCAGTGCAAGCACTTCGGCGATGTCGTCACCGGCTGTTCGCATTGCCGAGGTGCCCCACACCGACAGCCCTACCGATTGCGGCCAGTCTCCGTAGTCGTCGCGGTACCGCGCCAGCAGCGAATCCGCCATCGCCACACCGGTTTCCCATGCGAGCCGAGAGGGCACCGCCTTGGGGTCGACCGAATAGAAGTTGCGGCCAGTGGGCAGCACATTGACCAGCCCGCGCAGTGGTGAACCCGACGGGCCTGCCGCAATGAACCGCCCATCAAGCGCATTCAGGATCTGCGCAATCTCGTCAGACGTGCCTGCCAGGCGCGGAACCACCTCTGCGGCGGCGAACTTCAGGATGCGGGCGATTTCGGAGTTGTCCGTCAGCGTGTCGACGGCATCGGGATCCCAGCCGGTGTTCTGCAGCGCCGCGACCAGTTCGCGGGCGCTGGCCTCGGCGGCATCGACGGCGGTGCGTTCGTCGTTGCCGTCCTCGGCCAAGCCGAGCGCCTGGCGCAGGCCCGGAACGGTCTGGTCACCACCGAACAGCTGGCGCGCACGCAGAATGGCCAGTACCAGGTCAAGTTCGACACTGCCCGTAGGCTTTTGCCCGAGAACATGCAGCCCGTCGCGGATCTGGACGTCTTTGATCTCGCACAGCCAGCCGTCGACGTGAAGCAGCATGTCGTCGAACGAGTCCTCGTCGGGCCGGTCCTCGAGGCCTAGGTCGTGGTCCATCTTCGCCGCGCGCATCAGCGTCCAGATCTGCTGTCGGATCGCGGGCAACTTGCCGGGGTCCAGCGCGGCGATGTTGGCGTGCTCGTCGAGCAGCTGCTCCAATCGCGCGATATCGCCGTAGCTTTCGGCGCGCGCCATCGGCGGGATGAGATGGTCGACCAGCGTGGCGTGCGCGCGGCGTTTGGCCTGGGTGCCCTCCCCCGGATCGTTGACCAGAAACGGGTAGATCAGCGGCAGGTTGCCCAGTGCGGCGTCGGCGCCGCACGCTGCCGACATGCCTAGCGTCTTGCCGGGCAGCCACTCCAGGTTTCCGTGCTTGCCGAGGTGCACGACGGCGTCGGCGCCGAAATCGGCGGCAATCCAGTGATAGGCGGCCAAATAGTGGTGGCTCGCCGGCAGGTCGGGGTCATGGTAGATGGCGACCGGCCTCTCACCGAATCCCCGCGGCGGCTGGACCATCAACACCACGTTGTCGGCCTGCAGCGCGGCGATCACGATCTCACCATCGGGGTCGTGGCTGCGATCGACGAACAGCTCTCCCGGCGCCGGGCCCCAATGTTTGATGACGGCGTCGGTGAGCTCTTGCGGCAGCGTGGTGAACCAGTCGCGATAGTCCTTGGCCGATACCCGGATTGGGTTGCCCGCGAGCTGCCCCTCGGTGAGCCAGTCGGGATCTTGGCCGCCACGCTCGATCAGCGCGTGGATCAAAGCGTCGCCGTCCTCGGCGTCTACGCCGGGGATCTCGCCGACGCGGTAGCCTGCCTCCAGCATTTCCCGCAGCAGCGCGACCGCGCTGGCCGGCGTGTCCAGTCCGACGGCGTTGCCGATGCGGGCGTGCTTGGTGGGGTATGCCGAGAAAACCACGGCCACGCGCTTTTCGGTGGCCGGAATCGCCCGCAGCCGGGCGTGTTTGATAGCCAGCCCGGCAACGCGGGCGCAGCGCTCCGGATCGGCGACGTAAGAGATCAGCCCCTCCTCGTCAATCTCCTTGAACGAGAACGGAACCGTGATGATGCGTCCGTCGAACTCCGGCACCGCGACCTGGGTCGCGACGTCGAGCGGTGACATCCCGTCATCGTTGCCCTGCCACTGCGCGCGGGAACTGGTCAAACACAGGCCCTGCAGGATCGGGATGTCCAGCGCGGCCAAATGGGCCACGTTCCAACTGTCGTCGTTGCCGCCGGCAGTGGGGGTGGCGGGTGTGGCACCCCCTGCGGCCAGCACGGTGGTCACCATCGCGTCGGCGGTCGCGAGCAGATCCAGCAGCCCGGCGTCGGCAGTGCGCAACGATGCACAGAAGACCGGCAGCGGCCGACCACCTTCGTCCTCGATGGCCCGGCACAGCGCCTCGATGTAGTCCGTGTTGCCTGCCAAGTGCTGCGCGCGGTAATACAGCACTGCGACCGTCGGGCCGTCTCCTCCGTGCGCGGACCGGTCGAGGACGCCCCAGCTAGGCGTCGTCACCGGCGGCCCGAATCCGAAGCCGGTCATCAACAGCGTGTCGCAGAGGAAGGAATGAAGGTTCGCCAGGTTTTCAATGCCACCTTGCGCGAGATAGATGTGCGCCTGCAACGCAACGCCTGCGGGTGTCGTGGACTGGCCCATCAACTCGGCGTCAGGCGACTGCTCACCGCTGACGACAACAGTCGGCACGCCGCTGGCCACCACGGCGTCGATGCCGTCCTGCCAGGCGCGATATCCGCCGAGAATGCGCACGACGACAACGTCGGCGCCGGCCAGTAGCTCCTCGAGCTCGCCGTCAACGAGCCGCGACGGGTTCGCCCACTGAAAGGTTGCCCCGCTGGCGCGGGCGGTGATCAGGTCGGTGTCAGACGTCGACAGCAACAGCACGGTCGGGGCCGGGTGGGGCGGTGGGAACTGGTCAGCCACCCACCATTCGTACCGCACGGACCTATCACATGGTGCGGTCGGTGCTCAGCCGTCGCTACCCCAGCGGCCGTGCCACGTCTGCGGATATGGCAGACCGAGGGCCGCTATGAGTACAAGTAGGAGCGCGCCGAATGCGATTAGTGCGAACATCGTCGTTCCTTCCCCTGACATTCGGTTACTGCACATGCGTGCAAGTAGTCAGAAAGTACGACGTGACAGGTCAGAAATGATCGTCTTGTGTGGCACGGATCACCGCGCCGCGCATTGTGG
>JAVRPX010000701.1:0-21172 GCA_032161985.1 Mycobacterium sp. | reverse complement strand
ATCGAGTTGGGCCGTCGCGTTCAACACCAGCCCGCGGCTGCCGCTGACCACCGGACGCGGCCCTTCGGCCGACACCAGCTCCACCACCAGCTCGCCGCCGACCGCGTCGCTGCCCGCGACGAGCACCTCGAACGGCGCGATGACGTCGAGCGGGTCGAACCCGTCGAACAACACAATCTGTGCATGCACGTGCTCATCGTCGGGCGAGCGGACCACGAAGGACCAGTGCCGAATCGGTCATAACTCGCCGACATGTTGCCAGCGCGTAGACCACTATGGGTGGGTGACTACGGGCGCGCAGGTGGTGATCGACCGCCTAACTGCCGGGGGAGTCGACGTTTGTTTCGCCAATCCCGGCACATCGGAGATGCATTTCGTCGCCGCGTTGGATTCTGCACCGCAGATGCGCGCCGTGTTGTGCCCGTTCGAAGGCGTGGCGACAGGTGCTGCCGATGGCTACGCCCGGATAGCAGGCAGGCCGGCTGCCACGCTGCTGCACCTGGGACCAGGAATGGCGAATGGGTTGGCAAACCTGCACAACGCCCGTCGCGCGCACAGCCCAGTCGTCAACGTGGTCGGAGACCATGCCACCTATCACCAGAAGCTCGATGCACCACTTCAATCCGACATCGACGCACTGGGCAACTGGCTGACCGGCACGGTGCACCGACCCGCCTCCGGCGCCGAGCTCGGCGCTGCGGTGGACGCGGCGATTTTCAGCGCGACCCTATCGCGGCATATCGCCACACTCATCCTTCCTGCGGACCTGTCGTGGAGCGAGGTGGAATCCGGTGGCGCGGCGACAGAAAGCTTGCCGCTGACCACGCGCGAGCAGGAGATCGTCAGGCTTCTCTCCCAGGGATATACCACCCGCGAGATTGCCGAGAAACTGACAGTCTCAACCAGGACGGTCGAAGGGCACGTGTACCGCGCCTACGCAAAGTCTCGGCGCACCAAGGAGGAGCCATTCGCCGCGCTGACATCGGTCGACGTCGACACCGACGGCGCCGCAAAAGTACTGAAATCGCATGGCGCACATTCGGTCCTGCTGCTCGGGGGGCCTGCGACCACCGCCGCGGGGTTGCGTGCGGCGGCCCGGATCTGCGCTGCGACCGGCGCCAAAGCGCTCGTGGAGACCTTCCCCGCCCGGCTCGCGCGCGGCCAAGGCGTGCCCGATATCCCACGCTTGGGCTACTTCGCCGAGCAGGCGCAGGAACAGCTCAGGGGGACAACGCATTTGATGCTGGTCGAAGCGCGGTCACCGGTGACGTTCTTCGCGTATCCGAACATGGAGAGTGATCTGGTGCCCGCGGGCGCAAACGTTCACCCTCTGACGATCCGTGGATTGGAGGAACTCGCCGACCGGCTCGGCACCCCTGAGCCACCCGCGTCCCTGGCGAGCCCCGCAGAACTCCCGACCGGCCCGCTGAGATCCGACAACTGGGCCTCGGTCATCGGCGCACTCCTGCCCGAGAACGCGATCATCTCCGACGAAGCCAACACCAGCGGCCTGCTGCTGCCCTATGCGACCGCCGCGTCGCCACCACACGACGTGCTCACACTGACCGGCGGGGCGATCGGACAGGGCCTGCCGGTGGCAATCGGCGCCGCAATCGCCGCGCCGGAGCGGCCTGTCATTGCGTTGCAGGCCGACGGAAGCGCGCTCTACACGATATCGGCGCTGTGGACCATGGCCCGCGAGCACCTCGACATCACCGTCGTCATCCTCAACAACCACGCATACGCGATCCTGCAGCTCGAGTTGACGCGCGTCGGCGCCTCCGCCGCCGGCCCAAAGGCGCAGTCCCTGCTCGATCTGTCGCATCCGGACATCGACTTCGTCACGATCGCCGAAGGGTTTGGTGTGCCCGCACAGCGCGCCACCACGGCGGAAGAACTCGCGGAACAGTTCAGTGCCGCGATCGCCGAACCAGGACCACATCTCATCGACGCCGCGGTGCCCGCTCCGTCGTTCGGATAGTGGCCATATCGGGACCAGGCGCCGAGATATTGCCATGCGGCGGGGTATCGTCGGGTCGTGCACACCGTCGCCGTCGTCGCGTTGCCCAATGTCATCGCGTTTGACCTGACCACCCCGGTCGAGGTGTTCGGCCGTGTGGTGCTGCCGTCCGGCGAGCCGGGATATCGGGTGCTGGTGTGTGGAACCGAACCCGTCGTCAGCGCGGGGCCGTTGTGCATCGCCACCGACCACGGCATCGGTGAGCTCGAGGGCGCGGACACGATCGTTCTGCCCGGCTGCAATGACGTCACGGTTGCGCCGCCCGACGGCCTGGTCCAAGCGTTGCGGTCCGCTTTCGGCGCAGGCACCCGGATCGCCTCGATCTGCTCCGGCGCATTCACTCTTGCTGCGACCGGCCTGCTCGACGGCAGACGGGCCGCCACCCATTGGAAAGCGGCCGACCTGTTCCGCGCCACCTTCCCCGCTGTGAATCTCGATCCCGACGTTCTTTACGTCGACGACGGTCAGGTGCTGACATCGGCGGGCGCATCCGCCGGCTTGGACCTCTGCCTGCACATGGTTGCCAGGGACTACGGCGCCGCCATCGCCGCCGATGCCGCGCGGCTTGCAGTCGCGCCCCTGCACCGCAGCGGGGGACAGGCTCAGTTCATTTTGCGAAACACCGCCCCCGCCAAGCACATTGCCGAACGCACCGAACTCGACGACGTGCTGGCATGGATCGAGCACGAGGCGCATCGTGAACTGACCCTGCGCGATATCGCGGGCCGGGCCGCGATGAGTGTCCGCACACTGAACCGCAGATTCCAGGCCGAGACCGCCCAGACACCGATGCAGTGGGTGACCGGAGTGCGTGTCCGACATGCGCAACAGCTGCTGGAGAATACGGAGCACGGCGTCGAAAAGATCGGCCGTGATGTCGGATTCAGCTCGCCTGCCAATTTCCGCGAACAGTTCCGCAGGCTCACCGGCGTCGCGCCACAGAGCTACCGCAACACGTTTCGCGACCGGCTCGCCGGCTGATTATTTCGCCTTGGGCCGCTTCCACAGCACCAGCTGCGCCAGCGGAATCTTCATCTCCTCCGGCTCGGCCTCCATCCGCGCGGCAACACCAGCCTCCAGTCGGGCCATGAACTCGGCAGATCGTGGGTCGGCGCGGCCAGCCTCGAGCGCGGCAGCCATCGTCGGGAACACCGAAGCCCTGGCGAATGCCGCCCACTGCGCACCGAAAGCCTTTGCGTCGTGGTCGACTTGGTATTGCGTCCAGAACCGGTCCTCGGCGTCGAACACTTCGAGGTGCTCGACCTCCAGGCCCTCGAATCGGCCCTTCGGTGCAAACGGGGAGAGAAAATCAGCGGCGCGCCGGGACACGGTCGGGATGCACATGCGGTGCACCTCGTCCTTGGTCACCAACTCCTGAGCGACCAGGTCGGCCAGCTCGGCCAGCATGCTCGTAAAAAGCGGGCGGTAGCCGAATTCGCCGTCATCGCCGGTGGCCATCGTCAACACCACCAGACGACCGCCCGGGCACAGTTCGCGGCCGCGGAACGCGACGAACTCATGCCAGTCGTGTGCGGCCAGCTTGGCGTAGGTCTCCTTGATCTCGTCGTCGGCGCTGTAGGCCACCTGCAGGTGGTCGGGAACCGGTGCCGGAATCCGGCTGAGCCACTGGATCGCCCACGACGACCAGCCCAGGTTCACGCTGTTGGACGGAAGGATCTGGGTGTAGAACGACCGACCGATCGCGGAGGCGAAGCTCGCCGCGTCCGTCTTCAGGTAGGAATCGGGGTCGTCTTCGGCCGTCTGGAACAAAACGCTGAAGTCGTTGTCCGCCAGATCGGTGTGTGCCACCAGGACCGAATGCTCGGGTCGGGTGCGTTTGCGTACCACCGCGATCGCGGCGCCGATCGGCAGCAGGGAGTTGTGACCCGTGGACGCCCCGTAATCGGCGATGACGATCGGCTGCGGGGGTTTCGGAAGTGGGACCGCCTGGGCGGCCTCTTCGAAAAGCTTTATCGCCCCCAACAATCCGGCCGCCTTCAGCCGGGAGCTAGCGGTATACGATCCGCTGTCCATCGGCTCCGGCCGCACGACGATGCTGGATTCGGGCACGTTACGACGGTAGCTCCCGGGCGCGTCGCGCGCCGACGAAGGCGCGTGTTCAGTCCTGCTTCGGGTAGGTCACGCCGGTGAGCTGCTCGGAGATGTCCCACAGCCTGCGGGCATCGGTCTCGCTGGCGGCGTGCGCAGGAACTTTGGCGTCCGTGACGCCGCCACCGGAAAGCTCGTAGAAGCCGCGGGGCCCGTAGAACGCCCCGCCTTGGGCCTGCTGTGAGGTCGCCGCGTACAGCGCCGGCAGAATGCCTTCGTCGACCTCTTGCCACATGAATGGCGTGACCTGGCGACTCACCCGATAGAACCGCTCCAACAGAGTCGGGCTGTCCTTGCCCTGCGAGGGGCCGCTCAACTGCAGGTTGGTCTTTGTGAGGCCCGGGTGAGCCGCGTTGGACATGATGCCCCAGCCTGCCCGCCTGCTTCGGCGATCTAGTTCGAGGGCGAACATCAGGTTCGCCGACTTCGACTGCGAGTACGCCCGGGTGGGGTTGTAGCGCTTCTCCCACTGCAGATCGTCGAAGTTGATGCCGCCCGTGCGAGCCGCGAGGCTGCTGAGCGACGTCACCCGCGGGTTGCTCGCGGCTCTCAGCAACGGCAACAGGTGGCCGGTCAACGCGAAGTGTCCGAGATGGTTGCTGCCGATCTGCAGCTCGAAGCCGTCGGCGGTCGTCTCGCGATTTGGCGGCTGCATGACCCCGGCGTTGTTGATCAGGATGTCGATGGGTCGTCCTTCGGCGTTGAGTTCTTCGCCGAGCGCCTTGACGCTGGCCAACGACGACAGGTCGAGCGCTTTGATGGTCAGCTTCGCGTTGGGAACCGTCGCGCGGATCTGCTCGATTGCGGCTTCGCCCTTGGCGCGGTTGCGGATGGCCATGATGACGTCGGCGCCTGCGGCGGCCAACCGGGTGGTGAGACCCAGGCCGAGGCCGGAGTTCGAGCCGGTGACGACGGCGAGCCTTCCGGACAGGTCGGGAACGGTGACTGTGAGGTCGTTGCGGGCCATGAAGCTCTCCTTGTATCGGCGGGATAACCGGACAATAACGAACCGGTGGTCTGATAACAAGAGCCCATTGGTCTGATAACTTGCTACCTGTGACGTTTCAGCGTGCGCGCAGGCCGGACCAGATGGCGGCCCGCCGTTCGGCGATCATGACCACCGCGCGCGAAATGCTGACCGAGAAGAACCTGGCCGATATCAGCCTGCGGGAACTGTCGGGCCGTGTTGGCCTCGCGAAGTCCAACGTGCTGCGGTACTTCGATAGCCGCGAGGCGATCTTCCTTGAGCTCTTCGATGAGGAATTTCACGCCTGGCTGACTGACCTCGACGCCCGGCTCGGCAAGCCGCGGGTGAGGAAGGCCGGCTACGCCACCGAAGTCCGGGTGGCGACGACGATGGCCGCGTCGCTGGTGGAGGCCGAGCTGTTATGCGAGCTGCTCGCCTCGATGGCTGTCGTGCTCGAGCGCAACATCTCCGGCGAGTTCGCCCGCGACTTCAAGGCACGCGCGATGGCGAATGTCGCCGCGGCTGGCCAACTCGTCGCCCGGCAACTTCCGTGGCTACCCCCCGAATTCACCGCGTTCTTCGGCGAGGCCGCGCTGACGTTGACCGCAGGCATGTATCCGTTTTCCGTGCCGACCGAGCCCGTCCGCGCGGCGATAACCGAGATGGGGTTCCCAGAGCCGCGCGGGCGGTTCCGCGACGGCCTCCGCGCCGGCCTGGTGACCTGGCTGATTGGCGCCGCAGCACAAACCGAGGCGTGACAGACTTCGCCCATGAGCCGAAGGTCGGGTCCGCGAATCGCTATCCTTTCCGCAATCCTGACGTTGGTGATCGCCGGCGTCGGGCTCATCGCCTCGCTGATCCTCAATGCGTTCGTACTTGACGACTACGACGCTTATGGGGAGGTGTCGATCCCGGGCTCGACGAGCCTGCACCTACCCGCGGGAGAGGTGACCGTCAGCTTCCACACCATGGTCACCGGCAGTCCGTCGAGTGGATTTCCCGTTCCGGATCTGAGGTTCACAATCACTCCGCCTGAAGGTGTCGCGAAACCTCAGGTGACCGAAAGCATCGGTGGCACAACCACAGTGAACAGCGATACTCACGTGCGGGTGTGGGTGGTGCAGATCACCGAAGAGGGCACCTACGACATCATGACCGACGGGAATGTCAACGGCTACATCAGTCCTCGCCTCGCGTTCGGCCACGGCAGTTCCTACGGCTGGCTGACATGGGTGTTCGGCGGCCTGCTTGCCCTCGGCATCATCGAGCTCGTCGCCGCATTGATGTGGTCGGCGAGGTCGGCCAAGCGGGCGCGGCCACTTTCGCCGGACGAGTTGCTGAGCTTTGACGAGCCCACGGGCAGCTCACCCCCGTTGCAGACCGTTGCCAGCTACGCGCCTAGCGATCAGGGCGTGCGGCTGGAGCAACTCAAGCAGCTTGCCGCGCTGCGAGATTCGGGCGCGCTGACGGATGACGAGTTCGAGGCGGAGAAGCGGCGCATCCTCGAGAACTAACTGCCGCGGGCGACCCATTCGTCGTAGTGCACGATCTCGTCGCCGACGGTGGTCGAGTCACCGTGGCCGGTGTAGACGACCGTGTCGCCCGGCAGCTTGCCGAGCCGCCCGGAGATCGACTCGAGGATGGTGGGGAAGTCGGAGTACGACCGGCCCGTCGCGCCGGGGCCGCCCGAAAACAGGGTGTCGCCGCTGAACACGGCACCCAGCTCGGGCGCATGCCAGCACACCGAGCCCGGTGAATGCCCAGGTGTGTGTAGCGCACGCAGTTCGTGGCCAGCGACACGGAGTGTGTCGCCGTCGCTGACCGTGCGGAAGTCCTTGTCCGGATGCGTCATTCGCCACAGCACGTCGTCGGCAGGGTGCAGCAGCACCGGGGCGTCCAGCGCCTCACCGAGTTCGGGTGCGACGGTCACGTGGTCGTTGTGACCGTGGGTGCACACCACCGCCACCACGTGGCGACCGCCGACCGCCATCACAATGGGGCCTGCGTCGTGCGCGGCGTCGAACACCACGACCTCCGAGTCGTCGCCGACGACCCAGATATTGTTGTCGACTTCCCAACTGCCGCCGTCGAGTTCGAAGGTCCCGTGGGTGACGACGCGCTGAATCGGTCCGCCGTTCACAGCACCACCACCGAGCGCAGCACCTCACCGGCATGCATCTTGTGGAACGCGTCCTCGATGCCATCCAGGCCGATGCGTTCGGAGACGAACTTCTCCAGTGGCAACCGGCCCTGCAGGTAGAGGCTGATCAGGGTGGGGAAGTCGCGTTCGGGCAGGCAGTCGCCGTACCACGACGACTTCAGCGAGCCGCCGCGGGAGAAGAAGTCGATCAATGGCATCTCGAGGCGCATGTCCGGCGTCGGAACACCCACCAGCACAACGGTTCCCGCGAGATCGCGCGCATAGAACGCCTGCTTCCACGTCTCGGGCCTGCCCACGGCGTCGATCACCACGTCGGCGCCGTTGCCGTCGGTCAGATCCTGGATGGTCTCCACCGGGTCGAGCTCGCGCGCGTTAATGGTGTGCGTGGCACCGAAATCCCGCGCCCAGTCCAGCTTCTTGTTGTCGGTGTCCACGGCGATGATCCGCTTGGCCCCGACCAACCGCGCGCCCGCAATCGCAGCATCGCCCACACCGCCGCACCCGATCACCGCGACCGTGTCGTCGCGGGTAACCGCTCCGGTGTTGACCGCCGCGCCCAGCCCGGCCATCACGCCGCAACCCAGCAGCCCGGCCACCGCAGGATCGGCGGCCGAGTCGACCTTCGTGCACTGGCCCTCGTGCACCAGCGTTTTGTCGGCGAACGCGCCGATACCCAGCGCCGGGGTCAGCTCCGTGCCGTCGGTCAGCGTCATCGGCTGGTCGGCGTTGAACGTGTCGAAGCAATACCACGGACGGCCCCGCTTGCAGGCCCGACACTGTCCACACACCGCGCGCCAGTTCAGGATCACGAAATCACCGGGCGCCACCGCCGTCACACCGGGGCCCACCGACTCGACGGTGCCCGCCGCCTCGTGGCCCAGCAGGAACGGAAACTCGTCGTTGATGCCGCCGTCGCGATAGGTCAGGTCGGTATGGCAGACCCCGCAGGCGATGATGTCGACGACGACCTCGCGCGGCCCGGGGTCGGGGATGACGACATCCACCACCTCCACCGGCTCGCCCTTCTTCCGTGAAATCACACCGCGCACCGTCTGAGTCATGGGTTACAACCTAACGTTCGTGGTGGAAGGCTGGTGACGTGATCCCGGCCATCTACCTCTCCCACGGCGCACCGCCGCTCGTCGACGATGCGCTGTGGGTCTCGCAGCTGGCGGCGTGGGCCGAAGGGCTTCCTGCGCCGTCCGCGATCCTTGTCGTCTCGGCCCATTGGGAGGCCGCGCCGCTCACCATCGGGTCGACCACCACCGAGACGCCGTTGACGTACGACTTCTGGGGCTTTCCGCAGCGCTACTACGAGATCACCTATTACGCGCCAGGCGCACCCGACCTCGCCGCGCGCGTCGAGGCGCTGATGCCCGACAACGAGCCCGTCGCCCACGACCCGCACCGCAGGCTCGACCACGGCGCCTACGTTCCGCTGACCGTCATGTATCCCGGCGCCACCATCCCGGTGCTGCAGATCTCGATGCCCACCCTGGACCCGCATCGTCTGCTGCAGCTCGGCGAGCGGCTCCGTCCGCTGCGCGACGAAGGCGTACTGATCATCGGCTCCGGCTTCACCACGCATGGCCTGCCGTTCCTCGACGACCCATCGCCCGATGCCAACCCGCCGGACTGGTCGACCGAGTTCGACGCATGGGCGCGGGAACGCTTCGCCGGCGGGGATCTCGATTCGCTCATCGACTTTCGCGCCAAGGCGCCCGGGATGCCGTACGCGCATCCGACCATCGAGCACTTCTCGCCGTTGTTCGTCGCGCTCGGTGCATCGAGTGACCCGGAGCAATCGCCTCAACAGGTCATCGACGGGTACTGGATGGGCCTTGCGAAACGATCGATTGAACTGCTCTGAGCAGTACGGTTGGACACGATTGTGATGAACGTCGAACTCGAGTGCCCGCCGACATGTTGGTGGCCGCCCGGCTGGCGCACAGTCGGCGGGACTGGCGCGCCAGCTACGCGGGCTTCACACGCGCCAGCGAGCTCGGTCCGCTGGACACCGACGACCTCGACGCGATGGCGGTGGCCGCGTGGCGGTTGGGCCGCGCAAAGGAATCGGCCCGCATCGCCGAGTTGGTGTTCACGCAACTATCCAGGAAGGATGCGACGGCCGCGGGCATGAAGGCCGCCGAAGTGGCTCTCGCCTGGCTCACCCGCGGCGACATGAACATCGGTGCGGCGTGGATGAGTAGAGCGCGCCGGCTGCTCGACGGCGCGCCCGAAAGCACCGCACACGGATACCTCGCCTACCTGACCGCGATCCACGCGGTGCTGCTGCGGGACCTCGACGAGCTGCCGGTGCGGGTTCGCGAACTGCGGGAGATCTGCTCGCGGCTCGACGACTCGGCTCTGACAGCACTCGCGCTCGTCGCGCAGGGGCTCGAGGCGATCCTCGGTGGTCGGATGGCAGAGGCGTACAGGCTGATCGATGAGGCGATGCTGCCCGTGCTCGCCGACCAGGTTCCCATCGAGTGGGCGGGCGAGATCTACTGTGTCGTGTTGCACCACTGCCACAAGGTGGCCGATCTGCCGCGGATGCGGGCCTGGACGCAGTCGATGGAACAGTGGTGTGATCTCGCTGGGTCGGTGCCCGAGGGTGGCGTGTGCGAAGTGCACCGACTGCAACTGCAGGACGGCACAGACGACTACCGGCAGATCGAGGAACGGCTGCTGACCGTCAGCAACAGCCTCGCGCCGGTCAACGGCTGGGCGGCCGCGGAGGGGTTCTATCAGCTCGGAGAGGTGCGCCGGCTGCTCGGGGATTTCGATGGAGCGCTGACGGCCTTCGCCAAAGTCCGCGACCTCGGGATGGAACCCCAGCCTGGCGAAGCGCTACTGCGGTGCAGGCAGGGCGACACACAGGCCGCGTGGAGCGGGCTGCGAGTAGCGCTGGTGGGGCAGCAGGGGATCGACAGAATGCGCTTACTACGTGGCGCCGTCCAGGTCGCGCTGGCGCGCGAAGCGTTGGACGAGGCCGAAAGCCATTGTCGCGAACTGGAAGCCGGCGCGTCAGCGTACGGGACGCCGGGCTTCAAGGCATGGGCGTCGCACGCCAGAGGATCGGTCCTGGTTCGTCGTGGGGAGTTCGAGGCCGCGCTCGAGTCACTGAAATCCGCACTGCCGGAGTACAGGTCGCAGCATTGCCGGTACGAAATGGCGGAGGTCTACGAGTGGATGGCCCAGGCTCACCGCGGACTCGGCGACGAGCACACCGCCGCCGCGGATGCCGCGACCGCCGACAGCATCTATGACCAGCTCGGGGCGGAGCCCGCAGGCATCTGCGGCCCCGCGACGCACGGTCGGCTCACGAAACGCGAACTCGAGGTGTTGACCCGGATCGCCCGCGGCGCCACGAATCGATTGGTCGCCCAGCAGATGTTCATCAGCGAGAAGACCGTCAGTAGACATCTGGCGAACGTCTACGCCAAGCTCGAGGTGTCGTCGCGCACCGCCGCGGTGGCGTGGGCGCACGAGAACAATCTGCTCACCTGACGTGTCTGCATAGTTTCACCCACAGCGCGCGCACGAATTTGCATAATTCGTCCGATTTCGCGGCCAACGGGGGATGCCTAGCGTTCTCGGTATGACGACACGTGCCGACGAGCCGATGCTCAGCATCGGACATCAGACCTCGCTGTTCGATGTGCTGGCCGAACTGCCGCCCGCAACCAGCATCCAGATCGCCGACGCCGCGGGTCTCGACGAGCAACATGTGCGTGAGTGGCTTTGCGGATTGGCGGCCCTCCAAATCGTGGATTACGACCCTGCAAAGCGGACGTATTCACTTCCGGTCAGCAATTCCGCTGGCCGGCAGGAAGATTAGAAAGGAATGGACGATGCCGTTCGTCAACGTGAAGGTCATCGAAGGTGTGTTCTCGACGGACCAGAAACAGGACATCGTGCGAAAGGTCACCGACGCCTTGGTCGAGATCGAGGGCGAGAACATGCGGTCGGTCACCTGGGTCGTGGTCGAGGAGGTCGCCAGCGGGGACTGGGGTATCGGCGGTACCCCACTGCACACCGCCGACGTCAAGGCTCTCGCCGCAGGGCAACCCGTCGCGTAGCAGTCGCCTGCGCCCGGCGGACGACCCTCCGTGGGCCGTTCGTCGGGCGGCAGGTGAATGATCACTACAGGCCGACCGATCTACCAGGGAAATGACTATGACAACTATCGACGCCGATACCACCGAGGAGTTCGCCAAGCGGATCGTAGGGGTGATCGACGACGCCAGCCTGGCCATCCTGCTGTCCATCGGACACCAGACCTCGCTGTGGGACACGCTTGCCGAATTTCAGTCGGCGACCAGTTCTCAGATCGCCGACGCCGCCGGGCTCAACGAACGGTATGTGCGTGAGTGGCTCGGCGGGGTCGTCGCTGCACAGGTCGTCGAATACGACCCGACTGCACAAACGTATTCGCTTCCACCACATCGCGCGGCGGTGCTGACCCGCACCGCAGGCCCCGACAACCTCGCCCGTGTCGCGCAGTTCATCCCGCTGCTCGCTGAGGTCGAGCAGAAGATCATCGGCTGCTTCCAGAACGGCGGCGGCCTGCCGTATAGCGAGTACCCGCGGTTCCACACGCTGATGGCGGAGCAGAGTGGCGCGGGGTTCGACGCCGCGCTGGTCGACGTCGTCCTCCCACTCGCCGACGGTCTGCCGGAGCGGCTGCGGGCAGGCGCGGACGTCGCCGACATCGGTTGTGGCAGCGGCCACGCGATCAACGTGATGGCTGCGGCCTTCCCGGCCAGCCGGTTCACCGGTATCGACTTCTCCGAAGAGGGGCTCGCCGTCGCTCGCGCAGAGGCGTCCCAGTTGGGCCTGAAGAATGCCGCGTTCGACGCTAAGGACGTGGCGAACCTCGATGCCGCCGAAAGCTACGACGTCATAACGGTTTTTGATGCGATTCACGATCAGGCCCAACCCGCTCAGGTGCTGCAGAACATCCATCAAGCGTTGCGCCCCGGCGGCACCTTGTTGATGGTCGACGTCAAGGCGTCGAGTGAGGTACAGGACAATATCGGCGCCCCCTTGGCAACGTACAAGTACGCGGTCTCGACGTTGCACTGCATGAGTGTGTCGCTGGCCCTTGACGGTGCAGGCCTGGGGACCTGCTGGGGCAGGCAGCTGGCGGAGTCAATGTTGGCCGACGCAGGCTTCCGTGACGTCGAGGTTCGCGAGATCGAATCCGATGTCGTCAACGACTACTACATCGTCCACAAGTAGCCGTGGCAGTCCTGGATGTCTTAGCTGACTGGCCGGTCCCGGCCGTCGCTGCCGCGGTGGTCGGGCCGTCAGGCGTACTTGCCGAATTCGGCGACACGAGGCACCGCTTCGCGCTGGCTTCGGTGACCAAACCGCTCGTGGCCCGCGCCGCGCAGATCGCGATCGAAGAGGGCGTGGTCGAGCTGGACACCGACGCGGGCCCGCCGGGGTCCACGGTCCGGCACCTGCTTGCCCACGCGTCGGGGTACTCGATGCACTCGGCGGAGCTGATGGCCAAGCCGGGCCAGCGCCGCGTCTACTCCAACTACGGGTTTCAGGTGCTAGCCGAGACGATCGAGCGCGCGTCGGGCATCGCATTCGGGCAGTACCTGACCGAGGCGGTGTTCGAGCCGCTCGGCATGAGCGACACCTCGCTCCAGGGCGGCGCGGAAGCGGCGGGCTTCGGGGCGACGTCGACGGTGGCGGACCTGACGGCCTTCGCCGGCGACCTGCTGCGGCCGTCGACGGTGTCGCCGCAGACGCATGCGGAGGCCATCGACGTGCAGTTTCCGGGTCTGACCGGGGTATTGCCGGGATTCGGGGTACAGCGGCCCAACGACTGGGGGCTCGGGTTCGAAATCAGGGACGGCAAGTCGCCGCACTGGACTGGATCGTCCAATTCGGGCCGCACCTACGGCCATTTCGGCCAGTCAGGGACGTTTTTGTGGGTCGATCCGGACGCTGACCGTGCGCTGGTCGTGCTGACCGACCGCGAATTCGGAGAGTGGGCCTACCCGCGTTGGCCCCCGCTGTCTGACGAA
The DNA here is from genome assembly GCA_032161985.1 of Mycobacterium sp. GTDB lineage: Bacteria > Actinomycetota > Actinomycetes > Mycobacteriales > Mycobacteriaceae > Mycobacterium. The sequence continues at coordinate 7,871 of JAVRPX010000701.1, read as the reverse complement.
GTCCTGAGAGAATTCGAAGCAGACTAGCGCAACAGCGGCCTCACAAGGCACAATAGACACGCACGACACACACATCTGAAAGTAATTCGGCGCCTACCAGGTCGTTGGGGAAGACGTCCCTCGTGGAGCCGAAGGAGCAGCAGATGCGTGCAGCGAACCAATTCGCCGACGCGGCGACAGGTGTGGTGTATGTCCATGCCTCACCCGCGGCGGTATGCCCGCACGTCGAGTGGGCGTTGTCGTCGACCCTTCAAGCAAGGGCGAATCTCAAGTGGACCCCGCAACCCGCCATGCCCGGACAGCTGCGCGCGGTCACCAACTGGGTCGGACCGGTCGGCACGGGCGCCCAGCTGGCCAACGCTCTGCGCTCGTGGTCGGTGCTGCGTTTCGAGGTGACCGAGGACCCAAGCGACGGAGTCGACGGGCACCGCTGGTGCCATACCCCGCAGCTGGGACTCTGGAGCGGCGCGATGAGCGCCAACGGGGACGTGATGGTCGGCGAGATGCGGCTGCGCACTTTGATGGAGTCGGGTGCCGACACTCTGGCCGCCGAACTCGACTCGGTACTCGGCACGGCGTGGGACGAGGCGCTGGAGCCCTACCGCGACGGCGGGGACGCCGCCGAGGTGAGCTGGCTCAACCGCGGAGTGGGCTAACCCTTAGCCCGCAGGATCTTCAGCGCTCCGGGTACTGCAGACACTTCGACAGGCAACGGGCACGCGTATTCGCCGTCGGCATAGGCGTTGATGCCGGGGGAGTCCACGGTGATCGTGCGCGCGCGCTCGGTGCGCACCTCGTCGAGATCGATGTGCGTGCCCTTGAACACGGTTGGGAACAAGCGAATGAGCTTCGTGCGGGACGCCGACTGCACCATCGTGACGTCGAGCAGCCCGTCGGTGTGATCGGCGTTGGGGCAGATCAACATTCCGCCGCCGTAGCCTCGGGTGTTGCCGAACGCGGCCAGCGTCAGCTCGGTGTCCAACTCTCGCCCGTCGAAGGTCAGCCGGAACGGCAGCAGCCGCAACTTGGACAGCTCCGCGACCATCGCTACGTTGTAGCGCATCCGGCCGTGCGGCCAACGCATCCGGTTGGTCCGGTCGGTGACAAGGGAATCGAAGCCCGCGGCCATCACCGTGCCGAACCACTTGTCGGTGCCGTCGGGGCCCTTGATGCGGCCCAGATCCACCGTCTCGACGACGCCGTCGATGATGACGTCGGCAGCAGCTTCGGGATTCTTTGTGGGAATTCGGAATTCGCGCGCATGATCGTTGCCGGTGCCTGCCGGGATGATGCCGAGAGGGATACCGGTTTGCGCGAGCACCTGCAGTGCCAGCGAGATGATGCCGTCACCGCCGACCACCACCAGCGCGTCCATCCCGCGCTCGAGCGCTCCCTCGACGAGCCGTTGCGCATGCTCGGCATCGGTGCCTGCGATGGCGACGACGTCGACGCCGCGCCGGTGCAACTGAGAGACGGCACGCTCGGCGGCGTGGGGTGCACCGCCGTGTCCGGACGCGGGGTTCGTCAACATCGTGACGCGGCCGATCTCGCGCTCGTTCATGAATGTTTCCTTCGGCTGCAAACATGGGACTTCAGTCGGGGGAGGAGGCCGCTCGCGGGGGCGGGTGTGCTGGGTCCGGGGTTGTCGGTGGTGGCGGTTACGGTGCGGGTATGTCGCGGTTTCGACTGTTGCCGACTCCTGAGCAGGAGGCGGGGATGTTGGCACATTGCCGGGATGCACGATACGTGTGGAATTTGGCGGTCGAGCAGCAACTGCACTGGCGGCCGGGCCGCAAGGCTCCTGGCTTTGTGGAGCAATGCGCGCAGTTGACGGAGGCCCGCGCCGAGTGCACGTGGCTTCGCGCTGGGAGCCAGACGGTGCAGCAGCGGGCGCTGCGGGATTTCGCGCAAGCCATGCAGAACTTCTTCGCCGGCACACACCGCCGCCCGAGGTGGCGTAAAGCCGGTGTGCAGGAAGGGTTTCGACAGGTCGGGTTGAAACTGCATCACGTCGAGCGGCTGAACCGCCGCTTCGGTCGGGTGTGGGTGCCGAAGGTCGGGTGGGTGCGCTTTTGCCTGTCGCGACCGGTGCCAGAGGGTGTCAGGTCCTATCGGGTTACCCGTGATCGGGCTGGCCGTTGGCACGTCGCATTCGCGCACATCCCCGACCCCATCGCTGGTCCGGGTGATTGCAGCGTGGTCGGCATCGACCGCGGCGTTACCGTGTCGGCTGCGTTGTCGACTGGCGAACTGTTGCGCGTGCCTGGTCTTTGCTCGGGTGAGTCGAAGCTGTTGAAGGTGTTGCAGCAGCGGCTGGCGCGCTGTAAGCCCGGCTCCAACCGCCGCGCGAAGACGAAACGGGCGATCGCGAAGCTGAAGGCCCGTGAGAGGGATCGGCGCAGGGATTGGGTCGAGAAAACGACCACCGACCTGGCGCGACGGTTCGATGTGATCAGGGTCGAGGCCCTTGACGTGCGGGCAATGACCCGGTCTGCGCGCGGCAATCTCGAGCAGCCAGGGACGCGGGTTGTTCAGAAGCGTGGGCTCAACCGCGGGATCAGCCGAAGTGGCTGGGGCCAACTCGTCGCACGTTTGCAGCACAAGGCTTTGGGCCGGGTCGAGAAGATCCCGGCTGCGTACACGTCGCAACGATGCTCTGCTTGCGGGCACGTCGCATCCGGAAACCGCAAGAGCCAAGCGGTTTTCGAGTGTGAAGCCAGCACTGCCGGAAGGTGCAACGCCGACGTCAACGCTGCGCGCAACATCGCCGCCGGACGGGCGGTGACAGCACGGGGAGACCTCGCCGATGGGCGGTCTGCGAACCGTGAACCTCAACTCGCTTCTCCTGCAGCGTAAGTCGGTGGATGTGGGCTGGAATCCCTGGACTTCCATCCGGGGAGGACGTCAAGGAATGAGCTTGCCGGGGTTAAGGATTCCCTCCGGATCGAGCGTGGCCTTGACGGCGCGCAGCACCGCGACGCCGAGATCGCCGACCTCATCGCGCATCCACGGCCGGTGGTCGGCGCCGACGGCGTGGTGATGGGTGATCGTGGCGCCGGTGCGCATCATGGCGTCGGATGCGGCCGTCTTCGCCTTGCGCCATTGCTCGATCGGGTTGCCGCGCTGCCCGGCGACGACGGTGAAGTACAGCGACGCCCCGGTGGTATACACATGCGAAATGTGGCACAGCACAAGCGCGGGCGTGCCCGATTCGGCGAGCGAGGTCGTTAGCGCCTCCGTGACGGCGGCCTTGAGTGCAGGGAGGTTGGACCAATTGGTTGCGGTCTCCAGGGTTTCGCACAGCGCTCCGGCGTTCAGCAGCGAGTCGCGTAGATACGGCGCGCCGAACCGGCCGTGCTCCCATGCGCGTGCCGGTGCGTCGCCCAGCGACGTGCCGCCCCGGGACTGGAGCAGAGCCCGGGTTTCGGCGTGCCGGCTCTCGACGTGGGCCTCGGTGCCTTCGAACACCGTGATCCCAAGGCAGCCGCCGGTGATCTTCTGCTCGCCGATGCTCTCCGTGGTGGCCAGATTGACGCCGGTCTCCGCCTCGTCGGACAGCCGGATGACCGTCGCCCCTGTGCCGGTCTGCACGACCGCACGGAGAGCATCGGCGCCGGTCGCGAAGTCGGGAAACGACCACGCCTCGTAGCGAGTGGCCTCCGGGACCGGGTGGACGCGCACCCGCACCCGGGTGATGACCCCGAACACGCCCTCGGAGCCGATCATCAGTTGTCGCAAATCCGGTCCTGCGGCCGATTCAGGCGCCCTGCCCAGGTCGAGCACCCCGGCAGGCGTCACTGTGCGCAGCCCGCGGACCATCTCGTTGAACCGGCCGTAACCTGCGGAGTCCTGACCAGACGACCGCGTGGCGGCGTACCCGCCGATGGTGGCGAACTGAAAGCTCTGCGGAAAGTGACCGAGTGAATAGCCGCGCTCGCCGAGCAGGTGTTCGGCGTCGGGCCCGGTCAGTCCGGCCCCTAGGTCGGCTTCCCCGGATATCTCGTCGAGCGAATGAAGTTGGTTCAGCCGCCGCAGGTCCAGTGACACGACGGCCTTGAAGTCGCCACGGATCGGATCCAGGCCGCCGACAACGCTGGTGCCGCCGCCGAACGGGACGATCGCAATGCTGTGGTCCGCGCAGAACCGCAATATCGCGGCTACTTCCTCCTCACTGCCGGGCACGAGCACCGCGTCGGGCGCGTCCTGCACACCGGAGTCCTTGCGGCGCAACAGGTCCAGCGTCGACTTGCCCCCCGCTCGCAACAGCCGGGCACGGTCATCGATGCCGCAGCAATCGACGCCGACGATCGCCGCCAACCCCTCGCGGTCGGCCGGTGACAGCGCCGACGGCCGCAACCGGACCTGGTCGGGCTCGAGCTCCGCCGTGGTCGATTCCTCGACCCCGAGCGCCTGCTTGAGCAGTGAGCGAATGCTCTCCGACAGCGGTTTCGCCTCCGCCGGGTCGCCCCATGCGTTCCACTTCATCGGGGGCAGGAGCGCGGTCTGTTGGTCATCCGGACGCGTCATGCGTTACAGTATTACACATGCTGTCAGTCAGTAACGATTCCTCGCCGACGATTGGTGACCGCATACTCGAGGCTGCAGCCCATTGCGTTATGACGTACGGGGTCGATCGAGTGACGCTGGCAGAGATCGCGCGCCGCGCGCGGGTCAGCAGGCCGACGGTCTATCGCCGCTGGCCCGACATCCGGTCGGTGCTGGCGGCGCTGCTCACCACGCACATCGTCGGCGCATTGGACGCGGTGCCGAGCCGTGGGGTCGGCCGCGAGGCGCTGGTCGAGCGGGTCGTCGCGTTGGCCGACCACCTTCGCAACGACGAGGTGGTCATGTCGGTGCTGAACAAGGCTCCCGAGTTGACGATGGTCTACCTCACCGAGCGGCTGGGCACCAGCCAGCAGATTCTGATCGACACGTTGGCCGCCGAGATCAAGCTCGCCCAGGAAGAGGGCAGCGTGCGACCCGGTGAACCGCGCCAGCTGGCGGCGATGTGCCTGCTGGTCGCACGGTCGACAATCCAGTCCGGCCAGATCGTCGCGCCCATCCTCGACACACCCGCGCTCGACGTCGAACTCACTAACTGCCTGAACGGATACCTGACGCCATGACAGGCTCGACAGCCCTCAACGAGACCCGCCGCACAGCCGAGCTGGCCGCACTAGCCGACGGCGAGCCGCTCGACGTGATCGTGATCGGCGGCGGCATCACCGGCACCGGCATCGCCCTGGACGCAGCGACCCGCGGTCTGCGCGTCGCGTTGGTGGAGAAGCACGACCTAGCGTTCGGCACCAGCCGGTGGAGTTCCAAGCTGGTGCACGGCGGGCTGCGCTACCTCGCGACAGGCAATGTCGGCATCGCTCGCCGCAGCGCCATCGAACGCGGAATCCTGATGACCCGCAACGCCCCACACCTCGTGGCGGCCATGCCACAGCTGGTTCCGCTGCTGCCCGAGATGAACACGGCGTCGCGGGCCTTGGTCCGCTTCGGTTTCGCGGCGGGCGACGGGCTGCGCAGGCTGGCGGGCACACCCGCATCGACGCTGCCGCGTTCCCGGCGGATCGACGCGGCGCGCGCCATCGAGATGGCGCCCACAGTGCGTCGCGACGGATTGAGCGGCGGCCTGCTCGCCTATGACGGGCAGCTGATCGACGACGCGCGGCTCGTCACCGCGGTGGCGCGGACGGCTGCCCAACATGGCGCGCGCATTCTGACCCGCGTTGGCGCGTCGAACGCGACGGGCACTTCGGTGACATTGACCGATCAGCGCTCCGGCGAGTCGTTCGACGTCTCGGCACGCGCGGTCATCAATGCCTCAGGCGTGTGGGCGGGGGAGGTCGACACCTCGATCCGGCTGCGGCCAAGTCGCGGAACACATCTGGTGTTCGATGCCAAGGCATTCGGCAATCCCGTTGCCGCGCTGACCATTCCGATTCCCGGCGAGATCAACCGGTTCGTGTTCGCGATGCCCGAACAGCTGGGCCGCGTGTATCTGGGCCTGACCGACGAGGATGCGCCTGGCCCGATTCCCGATGTGCCGCAGCCGACGCCGCAGGAGATCTCGTTCCTGCTCGACACCGTCAACACCGCGCTTGACGTCGCGCTGGGACCGGCCGACGTGATCGGCGCGTATGCCGGACTGCGGCCGTTGATCGACAAGGGGGAAGGCCGAACGGCCGACGTGTCGCGTGAGCACGCCGTCGTCGAGTCGGCTGCGGGGGTGATCAGTGTGATCGGCGGCAAGCTGACCGAATACCGATACATGGCCGAGGATGTTCTCGACCGCACTGTCGCGTTACGTGGATTGGCCTCGACGGCCTGCCGCACCCGCATCCTACCGCTGGTCGGGGCGCCGTCGAATCCGGTTGCGACGCTGCGGTCGCCTGCGGATCTGCCGGGGTCACTGGTCGCCCGCTACGGCGCCGAAGCGCCGAACGTGATCGCCGCCGCCGGCTGTGAACGGCCGACCGAGCCGGTGGCCGAGGGCATCGATGTCACAAGGGCCGAGTTCGAATACGCGGTCACCCACGAAGGCGCGATGACCGTCGACGACATCCTGGACCGCCGGACCCGCATCGGGCTCGTTCTGGCCGACCGTGAGCGCGTCGTTTCGGTGGCGGGGGAGTTCCTCGTCAGCGTCGGCTAGCCGGCGCCTGTGCCGAAAAGCAAGCCCAACAGGTAGGTGACCGTCGCTGCACCGTACCCGATCAGCAGCTGGCGCATTGCGCGACGCAGCGGCGGGCCGCCGGAGAGCAGGCCCACGATGATTCCCGTTGCGATCAGGGCGATTCCGACCAATCCGGCGGCCACCGCGACGGCAGCGGCACCCTGGAGACCGAAGAGATAGGGCAGCACGGGAATCAATGCTCCCGATGCGAAGAAACAGAAGCTGGAAACGCCGGCACGAACACCCGTGCCCACGGCTTCGTGCCTGTCGGCGTCGGGTCCGACCAGCCGGCCCTGCGTGGCGCCCACGTCGATGTTGAGCAGCACGTTGGCGGCATGGCCGTTGGCCTCCTCAGCGCTCATACCGCGCGCGCGGTACACCAGCGCCAACTCGTTGGCGTCGACATCCAGGGCAGGCAATGCTGTGCCTGCTTCTGGACTCGGCGTTGAGGCGTCCAACAATTCGCGTTGGGAAGTCACCGACACGTACTCGCCGGCGCCCATGGACAGCGCGCCGGCCAGCAGGCCGGCCAGACCGGTGACGAGCACGGTGTGGCTATCCACGCCGGTCGCGCTGATGCCGAGAACGAGCGCGAGGTTGCTGACGAGTCCGTCGTTGGCGCCGAACACCGCAGCGCGGAAGGTGCCCGACAACCGGTCCCGCCCGCGAGTGGCCAGAGCGCGAACGACTTCGAGGTGAATGCGCTCGTCAGCGGCCATCGCGGGTGTCGCGTCGACATCGGTGTCGTAGGTGGAGCGGGCCTCGGCTCGCTGCGCGAGGGCCAACACGAACACCGAACCGAAGTGACGTGCCAGGAACCCGAGCATACGAGTCCGCAGATCGGCACGTCGCGGCTTGCCGACCTGATCCCCGAGCAGGTGCAGCCAGTGCTGCTCGTGGCGTCGTTCGGCTTCTGCGATCGCGAGCAGAATGTCGCGTTCCTCGCCTGTGCTCCGTCGCGCCAGGTGCCGATACACCGCCGCTTCGGCGCGTTCATTGGCCAAGTGCTGGCGCCAGCGGCGCAGCTCTCCCTTGGCCACGGAAACTACAGCGGGATGTTCTTGTGCCTGCCGCGGCGCGCGGGCGCCTCGGCCAGTGCCTGCGTCAGCTTGCTGCGGGTGTGCGCAGGGTCGATCTTCTCGTCGACCACGCCGATCTCGATGGCGGAATCCACTCCACCGGCAATGCG